>JALUZN010000434.1 GCA_027011835.1 Draconibacterium sp.
GAGTTAATTAATTAAAGTCTTAGAAAATAATAATATGGTAAATAAAACAATCTCTCTCTTTCTGTTTTTTGCACTAGTTATTATTGGTGGGTGCAGTACTCCTCAAACAAAAAAGAAGAGCAAAAACCGGCATTCTCATCGCGATTTGAAAGAGATAAAAAAAGAGGGGAAACTAAAAGTTCTGACCACTTACAGCAGCACCAGCTATTTTTTGTACCGGGGTGAGACTATGGGCTACGAATACGAAATGCTTCAACAATTTGCCGATTATCTGGGGGTAAAACCGGAGATTAAAATATCGCAAAATATTGACGGATTATTAGACGATTTAAATAATGGCGATGTTGATTTAGTGGCACACGGAATTACCATTACGAACGAGCGAAAAGAGAAAGTTCACTTTACCGACTACCTCTACCTAACTCATCAGGTTTTGGTTCAGAAAAAACCCGATAACTGGCGAAAAATAGGATGGAGCAAACTGCAAAAATCGTTAATTCACGATGCTATTGAGTTAATTGGCGATACGGTTTCGGTCCGAAAAAATTCATCGTATATGCATCGCCTTGTTAACCTGTCGAACGAAATAGGTGGGAAAATTTATATCGATACACTTCCAGGAAACCTGTCGACCAATAAAATTATTGAGATGGTTGCCAATGGCAAAATTAAATACACCGTTGCCGACAACAACCTCGCAAGCATTAACGCATCGTACTACCCTATTTTAGACATTAGTGTTCCCATAAGTTTTTCGCAACGAGTGGCGTGGGCCGTGCGTTCCGACTCTCCAGAACTCGAAAAAGCAATAAACAACTGGCTGCACGAATTTAAAAAGAGTGTTGACTACTATGTGATTTACAACAAATACTTTAAGAATAACAGAAGTTTTAAGGCACGTGGAAGGAGTGATTATTTAAGTCTCAACACAAATAAGATTAGTAAATACGACAATTTAATTAAAACCTATGCCAAAGAAATTGGTTGGGACTGGCGACTGTTGGCCGCTCAGATTTATCAGGAATCGAATTTCGACCCCCACAAAAAATCGTGGGCAGGAGCACATGGTTTAATGCAAATTATGCCCAGTACAGCGAAGGCTTTCGGCGTTAAAAACAAGAGCAATCCGGAAGAAAACATAAAAGGAGGGATAAACTATCTGAAAAATATTTCAGGAAAATTCGAATCGGTAAAAGACTCCGTTCAACGAATAAAATTTACTTTGGCAGCATACAATTGTGGCTACCATCATATCTTCGATGCGCAAAAACTGGCAAAAGAGGAGAATCTTAAAGCAGATGTTTGGGACAATAATGTGGAGAAAGCGATTTTAAAACTCAGCTATCGCGAAAACTATTCGAAACCATTTATAAAATACGGTTATGTACGCGGACAAGAGCCCTACAATTACGTACGACAGATTTTTGACCGCTACGAAAACTACAAACAATTTATCGAATAAAAGGCAACTTTTAAATATAATGGTTCGGTATATTCTTATAAATTTCTCATAAACAGAGAATTACAAGACACAAGACAATCATGGCAATTTACTAAAGATCAGACCTTTGCGACTGTGCGGCTTTGTAATAAACAAATATTTAACAAAGTATTGAAATAGAAAGCACTACAAAACTTACACTCAAACCACATAGCTTTACCCGAAAACCGACCAGAATTAAGTATTTTTTGATACCTCAGTATTAAACATTTCAGACAAATTACTGTTTTTTTAAATGAATTCTTAATTTTGCGCCCAATTTATTGTCGATGGCAAAAATGGCAAACCATAAAATGAGAAAAATGGAACAGGTAGAGATAAATAAAATGCTGGAGGAGAAAGGTTTTATTGATGAATCGATTGATTCGAAACTCAATTTAGTTGAAGAGATTAAAAAACTTAAAAAAGAGAAAAATGCTGTTATTCTCAGCCATTTTTATGTTGAAGGCGAACTGCAAGACATTGCCGATTATGTGGGCGACAGTTTGGGATTAGCACAGGAAGCCGCTAAAACCGATGCCGAAACAATTGTGTTTGTTGGCGTGCATTTTATGGCCGAAACAGCAAAAATTATAAACCCCAATAAAAAAGTTATTTTGCCCGACTTAAAAGCCAGCTGCTCTTTGGCAGAGTCGGCACCGGCCGAAACATTTGCAGAATTTAAAGCAAATTACCCCGACCACAAAGTTATTACCTACATAAACGCCACCGCTGCTTTAAAAACAATGACCGATGTTGTTTGTACATCGGCAAATGCAAAGCAAATTGTAGAGAGTTTTCCAAAAGAACAAAAACTTATTTTTGCTCCCGATAAAAATCTGGGAGGTTACATAAACAGCATTACCGGCCGCGAAATGGTTCTGTGGGATGGAGCATGCGTAGTTCACGAGCAGTATTCGGTAGAGAACATTGTTAAGCTGATGGACGAGCACACCGACGCCGAATTTATTGCCCACCCCGAGTGCGAAAAACCGGTTCTTTTACTGGCAAAACACATTGGCTCAACTACTTCGCTTTTAAACTATGTTCAATCGAGTAGCGCAAAAAAGTTTATTGTTGCAACCGAAAGCGGCATTTTACACCAAATGGTAAAAGCATGCCCCGATAAAATCTTTATTCCGGCACCTTCTGCCGACTCTACTTGTGCTTGCAACGACTGTGAGTTTATGAAACTTAACAGTTTAAAAAAGCTCTATTTATGTATGAAATACGAGCAGCCCGAAGTTACTCTTCCCGATGATGTAATTGAGAAAGCAAAAATTCCGATTCAGCGAATGCTCGAAATTTCAAAATAAATTATTGCTTTTTCCCTTTCCATTTCCGGCTTTACTTTTTTGTCTGTTCTGCTGAAAATCCTATTATTTTCATTATTTTTAGGTTTCAATCGAAGATGCTTTCGGAGTCGTATTCCCTGACTTCAAACAACTTCACTAAAAATAGAATTTATGGCAAGAGCAGTAACTCTTTTTACCGGACAGTGGGCAGACCTCCCCATAGAAACAATGTGCCAAAAAGCACAGGAATTTGGGTACGATGGCCTCGAACTTTGTTGCTGGGGCGACCACATGGAGATTGATAAAGCCGACCAGGATTATTGTAACCAACGAAAAGCACTTCTCGAGAAATATGATTTAAAACTCTTTGCCATTTCAAGTCATTTGGTTGGGCAGTGTGTTGCCGACAAAATCGACGAGCGCCATAAAAGTATCCTCCCCGATTATATTTGGGGCGACGGCAACCCCGAAGGAGTACGACAACGGGCAGCTGCTGAAATGATTAAAACGGCAAAAGTTGCTAAAATGCTCGGGCTGAACACTGTGGTTGGGTTTACAGGAAGTCCGATTTGGCACTTTCTTTATTCGTTTCCTCCGGTAACCACCGAAATGGTAGAGAAAGGGTACGAAGAGTTTGCAAACCGGTGGATTCCTATTTTAGATGAATACGAAAAACTAGGGGTAAAATTTGCACTCGAAGTGCACCCTACCGAAATCGCTTTCGATATTCATACTGCTCATTTAACACTAAAAGCACTAAATAATCATCCTGCTTTCGGGTTTAATTTCGACCCCAGCCATTTTGGATATCAACATGTCGATTATGTGAAATTTATCTACGAATTTCCCAATCGCATTTTTCATGTTCATATGAAAGATGCATATTGGAGCGATGTACCAATGAGTGTTGGTGTTTTTGGTGGGCATATGGATTTTGGCGATAATCGCCGTTACTGGAACTTCCGTAGTTTGGGGCGCGGCAAAATTAATTTCGAAAATATTATTCGTGCATTAAACGATATTAACTATCGCGGTCCGCTTTCGGTTGAATGGGAAGACAGTGGGATGAACCGCGAAGTAGGGGCAAAAGAGGCATGTAATTTTGTGAAATTTGTCGATTTCGAATCTTCCGATATTGCATTCGACGATGCCATGCAAAAAGAGTGAGAAAGGATAAAATAACAACAATAATCTTTGGAATTACAGTATTGTATTTCTAACAATCTTAAAAAGACATGACCAACAGAAGAGCTTTTATCAGAAATTCTGCTTTGGCAACTGCCGGAGTAGGAATTGCGGCCTCAATGCCGCTGGCAATGAACTCGTGTGCCAATGCAAACGAGAAATTAGTGTGCGCATTAGTTGGAGCAAAAGGAATGGGTTTTGCCGACCTGAAGACATTCCTCCGCCAGAAAAACACCGAATGTGCAGCCATTGCCGATGTCGATGAAAATATATTAAATCAGCGCCTGTCCGATACAGAGAAAATTCAGGGCAAGCGGCCAAAAGGGTTTAAAGATTTCAGAAAATTATTAGAAGAGCCGGGAATTGATGTGATAATTATCGGTACTCCCGACCACTGGCATTTGCTGCCGTTTGTATATGCCGCACAGGAAGGGAAACACATATATTGTGAGAAACCGCTGTCGAATACCATTGAAGAGATAAATATTATGGAGCGTGCCGCCAATCGTTACGAAACAATTGCGCAAATTGGACAGTGGCAGCGCAGTGGAAAACACTGGCTCGATGCCATTAATTTTGTACACTCGGGAAAACTGGGAAAAATACGCACAGTTCGTACGTGGTCGTATCAGGGGTGGATGAAATCGATACCCGTAAAACCCGACGCTCCGGTTCCGGCCGGTGTCGATTACGATTTCTGGCTGGGGCCGGCAAAAAAACGACCGTTTAATCCAAACCGATTTCACTTTAATTTCAGGTGGTTTTGGGATTATGCCGGTGGCATGATGACTGACTGGGGAGTGCATATTATCGACTTTGCATTGTATGGCATGCAGGTTAAGTCGCCAAAATCGGTAATGGCAATGGGTGGCAAATTTGCTTACCCCAACGATGCCGCCGAAACTCCTGACACATTACAGGCATTGTACGATTTTGAAGATTTCACCATGCTCTGGTACCATGGAATTGGAATTGACGGCGGTTATTATGGCCGCTCGCATGGAGTTGGTTTTGTTGGAAACAACGGAACTTTAGTGGTCGACCGGCAAGGCTGGGAAGTAATTCCCGAAGGAGGCAAAAATCCACGAATGGAACGCGTTGAATTAACAAAAGGAGATGGGAAGGACCTAGATAACCACATGAAAAACTTTATTGAGTGTATTAAAAATAACGATAGAAATACACATACAAATATCGAAATTGCCGCGAATACGGCACGTGTTTGTCACCTTGGAAACATGGCCTACAAAACCGGACGCCGTTTGTATTGGGATGCCAAAAACACTAAATTCATTAACGACAACGAGGCAAACAAACTGCTGGTGCCCACCTATCGTGCACCTTGGGAGTTGCCTAAGATTTAATTAAACGAATTAAATTGTGCTTTCACAAAATGTGAGGGTACAATTCCAATAATCATAAAAACTTTTTAGCAATGAAAGACTTTATAAACAACATTCCAAAAGCAGAGCTTCATCTGCATATTGAAGGTTCGTTTGAACCCGAATTAATGTTTAAAATAGCACAGCGAAACGGAATTAAATTAAAATATAATTCGGTTGAAGACTTAAAAAAAGAGTACAGCTTTAATAATCTTCAGGAATTTCTCGACATCTATTACGAAGGTGCCGGAGTATTAATTAACGAGCAGGATTTCTACGATTTAACATGGGCATATCTCGAAAAAGCACACGAACAAAACATTGTTCACACCGAAATATTTTTCGATCCGCAAACGCATACCGAACGGGGCGTTGAGTTTAGCACAGTAATTAACGGCATACATAAAGCGCTCGAAGACGGTAAAACAAAACTGGGTATCTCGTCAAAACTTATTATGTGTTTTCTTCGTCATCTCGATGAAAGTGAAGCAATAAAAACATTGGAACAGGCACTGCCTTATAAAGATAGTATTGTTGCAGTTGGTCTCGATTCGTCGGAAGTTGGCCATCCGCCAAATAAATTTGAACGGGTTTTTGAAAAGGCCATTCGCGAAGGGTTTCTAACCGTTGCCCACGCAGGA
>JALUZN010000435.1 GCA_027011835.1 Draconibacterium sp.
AATTCTCCAAATCCATTCGTTTTTGCAGCGCAAAAATAGTTTATTTTTTAATACTACTGAACGAGAAAACGGCCGAGTTTACGAAAGATTCTTTTACGCTGTAAAAATGTTTTAGGTTGAATGTAAAGGTTGATGGAATAACGTCAACGAAATAATTATACTTTTGCAAAAAATATTTAGCAATGATAAAAACAGGCGATAAAGTAAAGTTTTTAAACGATGTTGGCGGCGGTGTGGTAACCAGTTTCATTAGTAACGAGATGGTTAATGTTGAAAACGAAGACGGATTTGAAATCCCCTACCCAATTTCGCAACTTTTAAATGTAAGTGCCCCCGAACTAAACAGTGGGTTTACCGAAAAAAAGAAACCGGAACCCGGCAAATCTGGAGAAACAACCTTTGAATCAACCCGGGGAAAAACAATTCCGGGAAAAAATTCGCCCGATTTCTATTTCTGCTTTGTTCCCGAAAACGAAACATCTCCTTCGGAAGGAGAAGTAGCATTGCATTTGGTTAACGACAGCAACTACACGGTAATGTTTCATTTTTCTCATTTCGACGGGCAACGCAGTACAACCGTAAAGTACGGAAACGTACAACCCAACTCATCAATTTTACTCGAAAGCATCGCAAAAACCGACCTGCAGGAACTGCCCGTATTCAGGTTTCAATTGCTCCATTTTAAAGATAACGAAGAGAAATGGAACGAGCCTGTTGCAAAAAGCTTTACAGTAAATCCGGTAAAATTTCATAAAGAAACAAGTTTTACCGAAAACCAATATTTTAGCGGTAAAGCGATGATTTTCCAAATTACGGGAAACATTTTCGAAACAGAACTCGACAAACTTACCGAAAACGATTTCAGGAAAATAGTAAAAGAGAAAGAGCAGAAACCCAAAACAGTAAAAACACCCCGGAAACGAACAACCGAGATTGTTGAGATTGATTTGCATATCAATCAACTACTCGACAATGTTTCGGGGCTAAGCAACCACGAGATTTTAGAGTACCAGAAAGAGGCGGTTGAAAAAGAGATGCGGGCAGCCATTCAGTCGGGGGTTAAACGTATTGTTTTTATTCACGGCGTTGGGCAAGGTGTACTAAAACAGGAAGTTGCAAATGTTTTAAAATTGAAGTTTAAAAAATACCGTTATCAGGATGCCTCGTTTAAAGAGTATGGTTACGGTGCAACAATGGTAATTTTACGGCGATAATTTTAGCACCGGTGCCAAATGGCATTAGTATCGTTAGCCGGGTCGCCGGTAAAAAATATGCTAACTTTTATTACTTTTGAAAGCCAAATTGAGATGTTATGAGGAGAACATTATTCGTTATGATAATTGCGGTTGCTTTTGCCACTTTCGGGAAAGTTTCGGCAGAGGAAAACAGACCCAAGGTAGTGGTTGGAATTGTGGTGGAAAATATGCGCCCCGACTATATTCAACGGTTTTGGAATAAATTTGGCGAAAACGGTTTTAAAAAGCTGTACACACAAGGAGCAGTTTGTACAAATGTACATTTAATACAACACATTCAGAATTATGCAACGGGAACGGCCACACTGTTTTCGGGGGTAAATCCGTCGATTCACGGAATTATCGACAAAACCTGGTTCGACAGATTGAAAAACAGCGAAGTTGAGTGCACCACCGACGACAACTATTTTACCGTTGGCGCCGACACCAAAGAGGGAAACGCCTCGCCGGTGAATTTAATGGCAACCACAATTACCGACAACCTGAAGATTTTCACACAAGGCAAATCGAAAGTTTTTAGCGCAGCCATTAACCGCGAAACAGCAATTTATGCTGCCGGCCACGCTGCCGACGCTGCGTACTGGTTTGATGTAAAATCGGGAAGAATGATTTCGAGTTCGTTTTACATTAGCACGTTCCCCGACTGGGTGCGGCTGTTTAACAGCGAGAATTATGCCGAAATGTACAGCTACCGCACCTGGACAACACTGCTGCCCGAAGCAACTTACACCGAAAGTGTTCGCGACGACTACCTGTTCGAACGCGGTTACTTTGGCGAGTTTAACACCTTCCCCCACAGCATTAACAAATACCTGAAACGTACCGGCGATTTCAGACCTTTTAAAACTACGCCGTCGGCCAATTTAATGATTAAAGATTTTGCATTACAACTATTTGCCAACGAAGATATTGGCACCGACGAAAACACCGACTTTGTTACCGTAGCTTTTTCGTCGATGGATTACGAAAATGGCTCGTTTGGTCCGGCATCGCTCGAAATGGAAGATACCTATTTGTATATGGACAAATATATTGGCGAATTAATTGACTCGACCGAAGAACGTTTTGGGAAAGAGAATGTACTTTTTTTTCTGGTTGGCAACACTTCGGCATCGTACCCGGTTGAATATTTAAAAGAGGAGTTTCATCTGCCGGTTAACTATTTTAACGTTGAAAGTGCCATTGCTCTGCTTAACTCGTTTTTAAACATTACATACGGCGACAACCAGTGGATTGAACACTACTCGGATTTGCAGGTTTATTTAGATTACGATTTAATTAAAAAAAATAAACTCGATATTAATGAAATGCGCGATGTAACATCGAGCTTTTTTAACCATTTCGAAGGCGTTCAGCTTTCGCTACCATCGTACCAACTGGAGCAGGGTAGTTCGACAAACGGGCTGCTTGCACCGCTCTACAAAACATATACAAAAAGTAGGTCGGGCGATTTTATGTTTATTTTGCGCGAAGGGTGGCAACCCTCGTATAAATTTAAACGGGTAAACTACACCGACCAGTCGCAGGTGCCTTTGGTTTTTTATGGCTCAAACATAAAACCTATGAAAATTAAACAGAAACTCGATGGTACCGATTTGGTGCCAACACTTTCGGAACTGATAAATATTCCTATTCCAGACAAATGTCAGGGAGAAACAATTGAGGAGGTTTTAGGCGAGTAGTATCTTTTTATTTATTGTACCCGAGCTTCACTTAGTATAAAACAAGTACAAAACAACCTTGTAATGTCGTACTGAATCTATTCTTATGCACAATCTTATTGCTACAGGATTTGAAAATTTAATCGAGATTCTTGCTTTAAATCATTTAAAGAATTTCCAATTTTTATCTTTTTTCACTTAACCTGAATTATTCCACTCTTTTTAAATCTAAATCTTGGAAATCAAAACTAAAATCAATATTTGGTGAAATACCTTTCATTTTTATGCTTTGTGCTTTCCCCTCTTCATCAAGACTAAACATGGCAAAGGCATCAGCATTCATATCCTGATATTCCCATTTGATGGCAAAAGAATTTGCCTTATAAAAAAACATTTGTCCGTTAAGCTTTGGCGAACGATACGACTTAATCCATAACTTATCACCTTTCATAAAAACTTCAACTTTCCCAAACCAGTTATCTTCGTAAATACCAATATAGTCTTCAAATTTTAAGTGATCACTATTAGCCGATTTCACTATTTCCCAAACCTGTTTACTTGTTTGATCATCCTCATCTTCTATCTTCTCAAGAATTTTAGAATAATAGTTGATCCAATCAAATTTGTCTAAGCCTAAATAACTATCAATAATAGATTTCGAAATAACTCGATTAGCTGCTCCTCCGCCTTTTTCAGTATTGGTTAAAATAACTATTCCAAGCCCTAAATCTGGAACCAATTCGACAATTGAAAGCAGGCCAGGCAACGCACCCGTGTGAGAAACATTTAAATTACCTTTAATGTCTGTTAAAAACCAACCTAATCCATAGCCTCTAAAATGAGAATTGTATCGGGGATTAGGGTCAGCATCAAGGGTAGTATGTATTTTCCACATCTCATTTTGTCTTGCTTCAGAGAATAATTCTTTCTCTAAATTCTCACCATACTTCCCTTTATTTAATTGTACAAGCAACCAATTACATAAATCATCCACATTTGAAGTAATTCCACCTGCTGCTCCATTGATTATATCTTCACAAACAGATATTGTTCTGGTTTTGCCTTTTGAAGTTGAATGTGGAGTTACCAAATTTCCTTTATCCTTAACTCTTGATAGTGAGCCATAAGAATTGTCCATATTTAATGGCTGCATTATTCTTTTTTCAACAAATTCTTCCCAACACATTCCACTTACTCTTGCAATAACTTCTCCTGCAACCACATATAATAGATTGTCATAATCAAATTTTGTTCTAAAAGCAGATTGGGGCTCGAAATACTGAAAACTTGATACTACATCATCAATTGTAAAATCAGCACCATCAGGAAAAAACATTAAATCACCTACGCCTAATCCCAGACCACTTCGATGTGTTAGCAAGTCTTCAATACTGAAGTTTTCTGTAACATAACTATTATACATTTTAAATTTAGGAATATACTTCTTCACTTTATCTTGCCAACTTATTTTGCCTTCATCTACTAAAATTGCCAGGGCAGCAGTAGTAAAAGCTTTACTGTTTGATGCTATAATAAAATTGGTATGTTTATTTACCCTTTCTTTTGTTACTATAGATTTTACTCCATAACCTTTGGAATGGATGACTTTTCCATCCTTTACAACACCAACGGCCATACCAACAACATTGAACTTTGTCATAGTCTCTTCTACAAGTTGATCTATTTCGCTAGAAGATATCTGGGCATGTATAGTGTTACTTAGTAAAAAAGTAAAAAATAGGGTAAATACTATGTTTCGTTTTAAATTATTCATATTTGGCAACTTTTGAGTTTAAGATAAATATCAACTAAAAAATTAATCGATTATTGCTTTCTCCATTTTATCTAAATAAGTCTGATTAAAGTCTGCACCTATCCCGGGTGTGTCAGGCAGAAATATATTACCATTATCTCCGTATGTGATGCCCCCAGTTACAGGGTCTTCACTTAGATATAAAGCCGAATCAATATCGAAATGCACTATATTTTTACGGGCAACCACCAAGTGAGTTAATGCAGTTAAGGCCAATCGTGTTTCCAGCATACAGCCCACTTGCGATTTTATTCCTGCACTTTCTGCAATTGATATAATTTTCAAGGCACTGTTTAATCCGCCCGCCTTTGCAAGTTTTATATTAAAATAATCGCAAGCTTTCATGCTTGCTAAACGGTAAGCATCAAAATGATCAAAAACAGATTCGTCAGCCATTATGGGTATTGGACTTTTAGATTTTACAATTGCTAAATCACTGTTGTTCCATCTGAGAATTGGCTCTTCACAATGTTCGATATTATATTTTGCCAACTGGTTAAGAGTGTTTATTGCAGTAACAGTATCCCAACCCTGATTAGCATCAATACGTAATGGAATTTCCATTCCAATAGCCTCTCTTATCGCTTTTATTCTTGCTACATCTATTTCAGTACCTTCTCCTAATTTTACTTTTATTGCAGGGAAACCGGCATTTTTAAATTCTAAAGCTTCGTTTGCCATTTCTTCGGGCGAAGAAATACCAACTGTCATGTCAGTTGTGATAACTCTATCATTTTTTCCACCCCAAAGCGCATATAGTGGCATATTCGTATATTTCCCCAAAATATCATACAAGGCCATATCAAAAGCACTTATAATAGTAGGATTAAGTTTCAATTCCCTATTCAATTCATATAAACGATTTTCAATTTCAAGAGGATTCTTACCTTTAATTAATTGGGCAAGCATTTTTGCTAATACAAAATTACTTTCCTGAGTATCACCCGTAATAAAAGATGTCGGGCTTGCTTCACCTACACCATATAAGCCATCTTGATTTGTATGAATTTTAATAGCTGTATTTGGTGCATTTCTCTCAACTCCGAGTGATATAGTGAAAGGTTTTACTAAGGGGACACTTAGATTAAAAATTTCAATTTTTGTGATTTTCAAGTCATTAAATTTCACGTTTCCCATAATTGTATTTTATGATTATCCGTATTTATACCCAAACTCGTTTTTATAACTCACGCATGCCACTAAAAGCCGGTTGAACAATGCTTCTCCGTGATATCTTCGATT
>JALUZN010000436.1 GCA_027011835.1 Draconibacterium sp.
GTTGATTGATAACTTGATAGTTAACTTTAAACAACTTCAACTCCAAGAATTAAATAATACTACTATGCTAAAATATTTTATTGGTCTCGGCATAATTCTTCTTCAGGCAATTCCATCGTTTGCCTGCACAAACATTTTAGTTAGTCCGGGAGCTTCGAAAGACGGCTCGGCAATGATTGTTTATTTAAACGACGGCGAGTGGCTGCAACAAATGCACAAGTTTCCGGCTGCCGACCACGCTGTTGGCGAGTGGCTGAAATTTGGTAACGGAAGAATTCCGCAAGTAGCACACACCTACGGGCGAATCGGGTTTCAGATGAACGAAAAACAGGTTGCCATTGGCGAAACAACGTTTACCGGTCGCGAAGAGCTTTGGAACCACAACTTCTTTTTGAAATACTGGCATTTAATGGCACTCGCCCTCGACCGTGCAGCAACAGCACGAGAAGCAATAGAAGTGATGACATCGCTGGTTGAAGAGTTTGGCTATGGAAGCGAGGGAGAGTCGTTTTCGATTACCGACAAAAACGAAGCGTGGATTTTAGAGATGATTGGCACAGGAAACGGAGAAAAAGGCGCTGTTTGGGTAGCTGTTCGTGTTCCCGACGGAATGATTTCGGCGCACGCCAACCACGCACGAATTGGCGAATTTCCTCTTAACGACCCGGAAAATTGTATCTATTCGAAAAATATAATTTCGCTGGCAACCAAGCGCGGCTACTACAACCCCAAAAGCGGTGAGCCATTCCGGTTTAACGAAATTTATTGCCCGGCAACACCGGCCACGTTGCGCTATTGCGAATCGCGCGTTTGGAGTATTTTCAGAAGAGCGGCACCGTCGTTAAATTTATCGCCCGACTACCACCGCGGAGTTCCCGGAGCAAAACGCTATCCGCTTTTTATAAAACCCGACAACAAACTTGACGTTGCCGATATTATGGCGCTCGTTCGCGACCATTACGAAGGAACCGAGATTGATATGACAAAAGGAGTGGCAGCCGGTGCTTATGGAAGTCCCGACAGAAACCGGCCACTTTCGTTTAAAGTAAATGGCGAAACCTGTTCCTGGGAACGCCCCATTTCAACTGTAAATACTGCCTTCTCATTTATCAGCCAAAGCCGTGCCTGGCTGCCCGACGAAATAGGTGCTGTAATGTGGTACTCGCCCGACAATACTTATTCAAACTGCTACACTCCTTTTTATATTTCCATGAAAAACATTCCCCCCTCCTATTCGCGCGGAAGTTTGGGCGAGTTCTCGTGGAATTCGGCATGGTGGGCTTTTAATTTCGTTTCGAATTACATCAATCTGAAATACAGTTTTATGATAAAAGATGTTCAAAAAGAACAAAAAAGAATGGAGACATTGGCCCTTCTCAGACAAGATTCGATAGAAACCGTAGCATTAAACAGTTACAATTCAGACAAAAACAGAGCAATAGACATTCTTGAAAACTACAGCATTGCCACTGCCGAAAATGTTGTTAAAGCGTGGCAGGAATTAGGGAAAATGCTCATTGTAAAATATATCGACGGATATATTCACGACGAAAAAGGTTCGGGACAATCGGTAGGATATCCGCAGGAGTGGTACAACCGGGCTGTAAACGATAAACCGTCGCTAAAAATTCGGGTTTGGGAGAAAGGGGAAAAAGAGAGCAGCGAACCAAAAAAGTATTAACCGGCCTCAACAATCATAAAAGTTATCTGTTGTAATAGTCAATCATTCACTACTAAAATTTCATTATGATTATTACAAAAGTAAAAGAGACCGAAAAAGCCCAAAACCCACACCAAAGAGATGTTCGAAGATTATACAACAAAACGAGTGCACAAGTAGCACACTTACGACTTAACCCGGGAGAGAGTCTAAAGCCACATTACACACCGGTTGATGTGTTCTTTTATGTTTTAGAAGGAACTCCCGATATTATGGTAGGAGACGAGACGGTAACAGTTGAACCTGACTCGTTGGTAGAAAGTCCAAAAGATATTATCCATTGTATTTATAACAATTCGGACAAAGATATTCGGGTGCTAATTGTAAAAGCACCACGTCCGTAAATACTTGATGAAACCTGCCGAGAAGTATATTCCTTTTTTCTGAGAGAAAATTGGACTGAGTGTTTCAGGGAACTATTTCGAATTTGTTCGAAACGGCAGTTATATTTGTATCTTTTTCTGCAACATGACAAGGCACAAGCAGTTGGAAAGTTGCCTCGGAATCGAAAAAGTCGCACGGAATTTTATACGAAGCCGTAGTTTTTGCCGGAATTGTATCGATGGCTGTTAAACATCGAAGATACATATATTGAAAAAGCTTATTCTCCGACCATTTTCCGTTAACATTCTCCTGATACGACATTTCGAGCCACTGTTTACAACGCATACCGGTATTGAGGTCGAATCCGGAATTGTTGTCTAACGTTAAAAGGATTGTATCCTTTTTTTGATAGCTGGTTTTATCGGTTGTAAGCTTTACATAGCCATCCAGCTCGGTTATTCTTACCGACTCCTCTTCGCAACCAAAAAGCATAATAACAAAGAACAGTAACAACGAAAATGTTTTAATTTGTGTTTTCATATCGGTTTATTATTTAGAACCAAGAGTCAAGATACAAGAGTCAAGATGTTAATGCCTAAATAAGGTTGCTTTTGCTTTTCTAATTAATAGAAATCTACTTTCCCCGAAACTAAATTGTAATAAGCCGAAACAATTTTCACCTCTTCATTTTTAACTGCATTTTTTATTACCTCCGATTTGCCTGTTAAATCGGCAACAGTAAGCCGGGCATTAATTTTAGCCACATCGTTGTGCGTTGCACCGTCGGGAGCACTGTTTATTGCCGGAGCAATATACGTTAGCAGATGCTCGATATTGTTGCTATGTTTGCCACCGTCGCAAGCGGCAGCAACAGCTTTACAGTTTTCGTGTGCCAGCACAACAATAACTTTTGTACCCAAATATTTTACGGCGAATTCAATGCTTGCCACCGACGATTTGTTGGCCACATTTCCCCCCACACGAACAACAACAAGTTCGCCTAAACCGGTATCGAATGCCAACTCAGGAACAACCCGGCTATCGACACAGCTTAACACAACAGCAAAAGGTTTTTGATTGTCAATCAGCAATTCTCGTCGTGAACGGTTTTGCAAACTACGGGTTAACTTATCGGCAACAAAACGCGCATTTCCATCGGCCAATCGCTTTAAAATATCTTCTGTTGTCATGCAATTCTTTTTTATGAACTTTGTGCGAATATAAAAAAACAAACTCAAAACAAAGATTGAAATAGGAGGTATAAATTTTCATTACATTGTACTCACTACTAAAATCTAATTATCTTTGTTTTTTATTCAAAAAATCTATGTCAGAAAAACCATTAATATTAGTTACCAACGACGACGGAATACATGCAAAAGGGCTGCGCGAGCTAGTCGAAGTTATTCAGTTTTTTGGCGATGTGGTTGTTATTTCGTCGGAAATTTCCATGTCGGGAAAATCGAATGCCATAACTGTCGATCAACCTTTGCGTGTTACTCCGGCCGAAAAAATTCATGGCGTTACAACATATAAAAGCAACGGAACTCCGGTTGACAGTGTAAAACTCAGTTTTAACAATTTATTAGACCGAACTCCCGATTTTGTCGTATCGGGAATTAATCACGGAGCCAACTCTTCCATCAGCATTATTTATAGCGGCACTATGGGTGCTGCCATTGAGGGAAGCTTGCACGGAGTGCCGTCGATCGGCTTCTCGCTCGACGATTTTAGTTCGGATGCCGACTTCTCGAAAGCAAAAATAATTGTAGCCAAAATCGTTCAGAGTGTGCAAGAAAACGGACTACCTCCGTTTACATGTTTAAACGTAAATATTCCGAAAGGGAAACCAAAAGGAATAAAAATTTGCCGGCAGGCACACGGGAAATGGATTGAGGAGTTCGAAAAGCGCACCGACCCGCACGGCAGAGATTACCACTGGCTTTCGGGCTATTTTAAAAACTACGAGGAGGAGTCGACCGAAACAGATATTTATGCACTTGAAAACAATTTTGTTTCGGTGGTTCCCGTTACCATCGACATGACTTGCTACAAAACACTCGACCAACTTAAAAACTGGAAGTTTTAATGGGAAACCGAAAAAAAAACAGACTCGACAACATGGGAATCGGAATACTGATAGGACTTGCTCTGCCGGTAATTGTTTTTTTTGTTGTCTATTTTGTAAGCGAAAGCGGCATCTCGTTTTCTAACTACATTGGCAATTTAATGTATTTGCAAGCTTTGGTTAAATTGGGCAGTTTGTGCGTTTTTGCCAACAGTGCGGTTTTTCTACTTTTTATTAAAATGAAATACGATAAAATTGCACACGGAATTTTAGGTGCAACAATTTTATATGCATTTGCAATAATGATTTCGCAGCTTTTTTAAACCGGGAAAAGATGAAGTACTACTTAATAGCAGGTGAACCATCGGGCGATTTACACGGGTCGAACCTAATGAAAGAGCTGGCAAAAACCGACTCTTCGGCACAGTTCCGCTACTTTGGCGGCGATTTAATGGAGCGTGTTGGTGGCAGGCTGGTAAAACATTATCGCGAAATGGCGTTTATGGGCTTTGTCGATGTTTTGCTAAATATCAGAACCATAAAACGAAATATGGAATTCTGCAAAAAAGATTTGCTTCAATTCAACCCCGATGTTTTAATACTTATTGATTACCCCGGTTTTAATCTTCGGATTGCAAAATTTGCCAAACAAAATAACATTAAAGTTTACTATTATATTTCGCCAAAATTATGGGCGTGGAAAGAACATCGCGTTAAAAAGGTAAAAGCATTTGTCGACGAGATGTTTACGATTTTCCCCTTTGAAACAGAATTTTATAAAAAGCACAGTTTTAATGTTCATTATGTGGGTAATCCGTTAATGGATTCGCTTGAGGAGTTTAAAAATAAAAAGCAAGCCAAAGAACACTTTTTAGCGGCAAACAACCTGAACGACAAGCCAATTCTTGCACTTCTGGCAGGCAGTAGAATTAAAGAGATTAAACGAATGTTGCCAACCGTATTAAAGGCAACTGAAGGGTTCCCCGACTTTCAGCTCGTGATTTCGGGCGTAAACAACATCGACAAAAATGTTTACTATAACATTATTGGCAATAAAAATATTCCTGTTGTATTCAATCAAACATACGATTTATTGAGTTTTGCACACACAGCAGTTGTAACTTCCGGAACGGCCACATTAGAAACAGCACTGTTTAACATACCTCAGGTTGTGGTGTTTAAAACGGAAGGCGGAATACTAATCGACTTTCTTTTCCGTAATTTTTTCTTAAAAACCACTTGGGTTTCGTTGCCAAATATCGTTTTGCAAAAAGGTACAATTCTCGAACTGATTCAAAAAGAATTTACCGTAAAACGGGTAAACAACGAACTAAAAAAATTACTTTTCGAAGAAAGTTACCGGGATAATATTTTGAAAGATTACAAACAGCTGAGAGTTTTAATGGGAAAAGCAGGCTGTTCGGAACGCACGGCAACGTTAATGGTTAACATGCTTAATCGAACAACAACTCAAAATAAGGAACAAAAAGATGTATAGTTTATTGAAAAAAGAGATAAAAGCATTTTTTGGATCCCTAATCGGATATTTGGTTGTGGGCGTTTTTCTGCTTGTAACCGGTCTGTTTCTTTGGGTATTTAACGGAGCATACAACATTCCCGAAAACGGGTACGCCACTTTAGAGGGGCTTTTTACTTTGGCGCCCTGGTTGTATCTGTTTTTAATTCCGGCCATTACCATGCGCTTTTTTGCCGACGAAAAACGGTCGGGAACCATTGAAACACTGCTAACCCATCCCATTTCCGATTTTAAAATTGTTTGGGCAAAATTTTTAGCCGGCTGCATTTTGGTACTGTTTTCGCTCCTTCCCACGTTACTCTCTTTTCTTTCGGTTTACCAG
>JALUZN010000437.1 GCA_027011835.1 Draconibacterium sp.
ATATATACATCTAATTAATTTTAATACATCTGGTACGGCATGGGTCGATGGCAAAACCCATATTATTAATTTTGCCAGTGGCGAGTATATTATTCCTATTGGTACCAGTTATTATGTTCTGTTGGTACCTGCAAGAACAATTATTCAGGGAGCAGGTATGGGCGAAACTATTTTTAAAGCCGTCGATGAAATTGCTCCGGGAGATACTTATCATTATAGAGTATTGTTTAATTTAGAATATGCCACCCACGATGTGGTTGTTCGAGGAATAAGTTTTTACAACGAAACCTCAGATAACAAATGGGGGCTCTTCAATTCTAATGGAGCCAGAGATCGTGAAAACTATCTTTTTGAAAACATCGAATTCGACGACTCTTTTGGTGCTATTGGCAAAAAACCTTACAATAGTAATTTTATTACTTTTAGAGGATTAAGAAAAAGAATTGGTAACACTACCCAAAGGATTACTGATAACTTTACTGTTCCCGTACCAAATGCATATCAATTTCGCAGTATGAACGATGATAATGTAACATTAGCCGGACAAGTGGGTATGAGAACCGGGAATAGCGTAGTGTTTCACGATTGTGTATTGGGCGATGCTATTTCGGCAACAATCGACATCTATAATAACTATATCGAAATGGTTGGCATTAGTTTTATCGATCCGTTACACGACCATTCAGTAAAATGTCCAAATGCAAACCACCTCTATATTCACGATTGTACATTTAATATTCGCTACGCTCAATCAATAATGCAAGATGGTGGCTATTGGAATCCTACTTTTTTTACCCACGAGGGAGGCCAATTAGCCAACTACCACTTTAAAGATTTAGATCTTACAAGAGCCCACCAAAATATAACTTCCATTAATAAAAACGGTACTACAATAGCATATGTAGAATCTGAACCATTTATGATTTACGATAATCGAGCTAACAATATTTCAGGAGATATGGTATGGGAAAACATCACCTTTAACGGTTACAGCAGTGCACATCAAGTTGTTGGCTATCCATATGTTCAAGCTGATAAGGGTTTTCAGGCCATAAATTATACCGGTTTTGTTGCAAAGTCTGCACAAATGAAATTGAACAATAGTAACTGGCGAGGAAACTATACTGTAACTGTTGATACAAGAACAGGAACTTCGAAAGAGGATATTACAGGCGTTTATTCATGGGGCCAAAAAACCGATGGCAGTATCGATTTTCCCAGAGACAACAGAACTTTTGAAGGCACTAAATCGGCAATGGAAAATCAGCCATATGTTACAATGAAGAGATCAACAGTTAAAAAAATATATAATGCCAGATTAATACCAACAGATGTTTCGGATATAACTGTCAGTGCTATTAACCTAAGTATTTATCCAAATCCGGTAGAGGGAATAATGAATGTAAAAAGTGCCACTGGCATCCGTTCAATTTCCATCACAACTATTACTGGTCAGCAAGTTTTAAAAGAAAATATTTCTTCGAATAAAATTGCCAGAATTAACACATCTCATTTAAATAGTGGCGTTTATTTTATAAAAGTTATTGATGTAAATGGAGGAATCTCAACAAAAAAGATAGTTAAAAAG
>JALUZN010000438.1 GCA_027011835.1 Draconibacterium sp.
TTTTAATATCGAACGAGAGAGATTTCAATACAAATTTGCCGGGATATCCGCACGAAAAATTTTCTATTTCAAAAAAGTGGTTCAATATTTTAAACTTTTATATTTTTAAACTTGAGTAATAAAACTCAGAACATTTTATTTAAAACAAAAGGAGCGAAGAACTTGCAATAAAACAAGTACTTTGAATTGATTACAAAAGAGTGCATAACTAAAAACTAATTCAACTTAAAATAAGATTTTGTACGTGCTAAAATTACAATAAAAACCAATCCGCCAACAAAGCCGGTTATTACGCCAATGGGCAGCTCGTTTGGCGAAATAATTGTTCGTGCAAGGGTGTCGCTAAGAACAAGAAATATTGCACCACCCAAAAACGAACTGCCAATTAATATCCGGTAGTCGTTCCCAATTATTAGTCGCATTATATGTGGAATTACAAGTCCCACAAAGCCAATTACACCGGCTACCGAAACGGCAATTCCGGTTAATAACGAAGCAATAAAAAAGAGAATTTTAACGGTTACTTTTGTATTTATTCCGAGGTGTCGTGCTTTCGATTCGCCCAGTCGTAACGCATTTAACGAAGTGGAAAAGAGATAGGTAAGCACAAGCCCGGCCAGCGAGGAGTAAATAGCAATATTTATAAGCAGCGGTTTCGATTCGTCGAGCGACCCCATTACCCAAAACACAATGCTTTGCAGGTTGTCGGTTGTGGTAATCGACATTAGAAACATCATTGCCGATGAGGAGACAAAACTCACCATAACACCAATTAGCAGCATGCTGCTTACGCTGAGCCCGTCTTTTTTTACGCTTAAAAAATAGACGATAAAGAGTGTGACGATGGCACCTCCAAACCCGAAAAGAGGTAAAGTAATGTAGCTGATATTTTGAAAAGCGAACACAATGGCAATAGCAACTCCCAATGCAGCACCGCCCGAAATTCCTAACGTGTAAGGTTCTACCAGTGGGTTGCGGTAAATGCCCTGTAAAATTGCCCCCGACAAACTTAGTCCGCCCCCCACGGCAATGGCAAGAATTAAGCGGGGCAGCCTTATTTTTGTAAGTACAGCGTATTCAATGCTGTTTTTATTCGAAAATATAGCCGGTAAATTGCTCCACGATATTTTTACTTCGCCCGATGAGAGTGAGATAACCACCGAAATGAGTAACAACAATAAAAGTGCTGCTAAAAATAAAATCCACCTTATATATTTTTTTTGCATCATGAATTAATATTCAATGCCAACCCGACTGATTATTCCGTTATCGTACGGATGTTTCTCTTTTTCGAAATTAGTAACATAGTCTGCCGCCTCTTTTAACCGTTCGGTTGCTCCGCGTCCTGTTAAAACCAACTCCATTACGGCAGGTTTATTTTGAATAAACCCGAGCAATTCCTCTTCCGAAATATAGCCATAAACAATTGCAATTAAAATTTCATCTAAAACAAGCAGTTCGGTGTTGTTTTTAGTAATGAATTGTTGAATCTCGGTCAACCCGTTTTGTGTCGACAGTTGATATTCGCGGGGCGATATTTGAGGATTTGCCATTGGCATACCTTCCGAAATAGAAAAAACCGTTGCTCCCTGTTTTTTCAACATATTAATTTCGTTGTATCCGTAACTGCCAGGGCGTTTGAAAAATGATGCATAAACAACATTGAATTCATGTGCTAATGCACGCACCGACAACCCAACCGAAGCAGTTGTTTTTCCTTTTCCTTCGCCGGTGTAAATATGAACTAGACCTTGTTTCTCTTCCATTTATTAGTGTTTTACAAATTGATAAACATCGGTAAAAGCTTTTGCAAAGTTTACAGGGGTCGGACTGCATGCAATTTCCGAATCGATTAAAAAGACTTTATTGTTTTTGGCCGCTTTTAACTCTTTAAAACTGCGCCATTTCTTTTGTTCTTCTTTCCCAAAACCGCCCATTGTTGCAATTATTACTACATCGGGATTTTCTAATAGAACATTTTCGCGTGTCATTGTTCCGTGTTTCATTCCGTTCGCAATATTTTCGCCGTTACAAAACAGAATGTAGTCGTTCATAAATGTGTTTTCCAAAACCGTAAAAATAGGATTGGCACCAATTTGAAAGAATATTTTATTGTGTTCGGGAAGTTGGGTGCACAACTGTTTTAAACTGTCGACTGTTTGCTTGGTTTGTGCAATAATTTTTTGTGCAACCTCTTGTTTGCCAATTAACTTGCCAATATAAATGGTTTGGTCGCAAATTTCATCGAACGTTTTTGGGGTTGCAATCATCTGTACATTTAAACCCAGTTTTTTCATTGTTTCAATGTCTTGCGGTTTTGTTAACGACATAGTCAAAACCAAATCGGGTTGTAGTGCAAAAATTTTCTCGATATTAACATTTACCGTTGAACCTACTTGCTCAACTCCATCGGCAACGGCAAGTTTACAATACGAGGTACAACCTGCCAGTTTATCTTCGCCACCAAGCAGATAGATATTTTCGGTAATTGAAGGAGCCAGCGAGATAACTTTATTGATATTTTGTGAGTGACCTGCAAAAACCGTTAATAAAAAGAAGAGAACTGTCAATATTTTTAATGCACGACTATGGACATGTAATAAGTCTTTTGGTATCCCGGGTGTGCGATGGAGAGATTTCTTCTGTTTTAATACAAGTTCCTTCCGGGTTGTTGGCTCGATAAAAATATTGGTGCCAATACTATTTTCAATATTGTTCATTGAATAAATTGTTTTGCAGGAAAAAAGATAGAAATCATTTTTGGTGATTCCCGAAACTTTACTCCCGAAGTTCGTTCATCTAAAAAATAAATTGGCAGGTCTTCTGACTTATCCTTCAATTGCGGCCTTCCCGTTCTGTTTGGTTACGAACAGTGGCGTGAGTAGCAATTGGTTTCCGGATTTACAGCTGCGGGCACAGTTCCGGTTTTTCACCGGATTCCCTTTAAACGATTATAAAAAATCGTAACCAACGTATGGCAAAGGTAGGAGTAAATTTTTAAGTTCAAAGAAAAAGAATTGCCTATTTAAGATTAATAGTTCGTTAGTTTTTAGGCAGAAGGCAGTAGTTTATTTCGTATGTCAATGTTTTATATAAATACAATATTACGTAACAAGTGCCTGATGGTAAGGTGTTTGAGGAGATTTAGTGACGTGTTGTAAAATAGAATTAAGTTAAAAGCCGGATATGCTATTATCGTCGGCCGGTTCGCCAATATTTGAATATCAGAACGGCAACTACAACAAGAATAACAACAACTATTAATAATTTAGTTCGTTCCATCGGGTTGAATAATTTTTTTCATTACACGCATTTTATGGGTGTACCGGTTTGTGTCGACATTAAAAATTCCAAACTGGTCGACATTATCGATACGCACTTGCCCCGACGCGTGAATTATTTTATTGCGTTTCCAAATAATTCCAACGTGAACAATATTTCCCTCGTCGTCGTCGAAAAAGGCCAAATCTCCGGGTTCTGCCTCGTCGACAAAACTCATGGCGCGCCCCAAGTTTACCTGTTTACTTGCGTCGCGCGGAAGTTTTATACCAATCATTTTATAAATAATTTGCGTAAAACCGCTGCAATCGACACCAAAAGGCGTTCTCCCTCCCCACAAATAGGGCGCATTAAAATATTTAAGTGCCTGAGTAATTACCACTTTTCTGGGGTCTTTTAACTTGCCATAAATAACTTCTCCGGTTGCCAGAAAAGTCTCTTTCGGAATAGAAAACTGTTTTAAATACGGACGCCAAACCGGCAACGTACTTCCTGCCACTAACATCAGGTTTTGCTCTTCGTTTACCGGAACAATAGTTATTATGTCGGATGTTACTGCGGTTGGTGTACTCTCTATTTTACGTAAAGCCCGTGCGTTTAGTGGTGTTATCATTTTCGAGTCAATCCATCCTTCGTATCCGTCGTATTCGAGTTTTACATTGGTCCAGCCAACCATTTTTTCACGAATTTCGAAATGCTCGCCAAACAGGATTTGTGTAATCATTTCGCTTCGTTCCGAAGGCTCTTTTCGTACAGGAATAATGCTGAGATTGGAAATTCCGTAGTTCATAAAAATTAATTCTTAATCCGATTTTGAAAAACAAACCATATATTTGTTTTCTGTATTACTACAAAACTATGAAAAATTGGCATTTTTAAAACATTGTAGAAGCAACAGTTTGTTATTTCTTTTAATTGCAAGTAAATTATGAGTAAACTAAAAGACAGAATTAAAAAATACACCCTTGTTTTCTACTGGGTTTTGATTTTTATTGTAACTGCTTCGATGCTCTTTTTAATTTTGCCCGGCGAGCCAAAGTTTAAATACGAGTACCAAAAAGGGTTCCCGTGGCGGCACGAAAACTTAGTTGCTCCTTTCGACTTTGCGATTCTAAAATCGGCACAGGAAATAGAGAAAGAAAAGAAAGAGCAACTGAAGTCAATTGTTCCCTATTTTACTTTCGATACAACGTTGCAAAATGCAAATATAAAAAAGCTGGAGTCCGATTTGTTAACTTCAGCCGACTCGTTAAATCAAAAAAAGATAAAAATTGTACAAAATATTGAAGATGAATTACGGCAGATATACAACACGGGGATTTTACAAACTTCGCCCAAATTAATACCTGAGCTAAAAGATAAAAACGAAATAAAAAAACGAACAGGTAATTTAATTACCAATATTGCTGTCGAAAAGTTATTTTCTGAAAAGTCGGCCTACAATACACTGGCAAAAAAAATAGATACGTTAAAAGAAGAAAATTCGAAACTTAGTGGTTGGCTCGCAGATATTGCTTTAAAAAAGTATATCGAATCGAATCTTACATTCGATGCAGCAACAACAGAAAAAGAGGCCGACGAAGTTATTGGTAATATTTCTCCAACTCGGGGAATGGTGCAAATTGGCGAGCGTATTATTTTGGAGGGCGAAATTGTAAACAACGAGAATTTCCAGATTCTTGAGTCGTTAAAAGCTTCGTTTAGCCGGGAGAACAGTCATGGTATTAACCGTTATATTATTTCAATAGGGAAAGGTATTTTTGTTGTTGTATTGCTCGCTTTGGTGTTTGCATTTCTGTTTATTTATCGCCGCGATATTTTTAAACATTATCGAAAACTTGCATTTTTAATGCTCTTTATGGTGGGCATGGTTTTGCTCTCGAGCTTTATAAATAAATTCCCCAACCTTCATATTTATCTGGTTCCGTTGGTCATTTTCCCCATTATTGTACGTACTTTTTTCGACTCGCGAACAGCGATATTTATGCTTATAATTACCACATTGATAATTGGTTTTTATGCCCCAAATAATTACGAATACATTTTGTTGCAAGTAACTGCCGGTATTGTTTCCGTTTTTAGTTTGAACAAGATGCATCGGCGCTCGCACTTAATTTTGGCAACAATTTGGGTGCTGGCAACTTATGTTGTAGTATACTCTTCGCTGAATTTAATTCAGGAGGGCTCTCTTGCAGCGCTCAATTATGGCATGTTAAAATGGTTTGTATTGAGCAGTATACTTATTCTTTTGGTTTATCCGCTGGTTTATATTTTCGAAAAATTGTTTGGTTTTATCTCCGACGTTACATTAATAGAAATTGCAGATAGTAATCAACCGCTTTTGAGAAAATTGGCCGACGAAGCACCGGGAACATTTCAACACTCGATGCAAATTGCCAACCTTGCCGAAGAGGTGATTCTAAAAATTGGCGGCAATCCGTTTCTTGTTCGTGCAGGAGCTCTTTATCACGATATTGGAAAAATAGGAACGCCAAACTTCTTTATTGAAAATCAGGCATTTGGAATGAATCCACACGACCAGATGAGCAACTTAAAAAGCGCTGAAATTATTATCGACCATGTTCATAACGGAATTAAAATGGCTCAAAAATACAGCCTTCCTTCTCCACTTGTCGAGTTTATCGAAACGCATCATGGAACGAGTTGGAGA
>JALUZN010000439.1 GCA_027011835.1 Draconibacterium sp.
AACGGATTTGCTTTATTGTATAAAATTTCAACACTTTTTCTCGACTCGGAGGGGAGCAGATTATTGCCAAATTTCTGTTGAAAGTTAGCTACTGCCTGTAAAACCTGAATCGACTCTTCAGCCTTGTTCTCAGAAATATCTGATAATAACAGTTTAAACCCGTTTTTTATAAAAATAGAATCGCCATCCGAATAGTCGCCTGCCGTAACACCCGGACTATACCAACGGGCAGCAGCTTCGTTACGTGGGAACAGATTTAAGATTGTTCCCCTAAAAACCATGTAAATAATGTTTACCCGTTCGTCGACATAAATGTACTCTTTCTCGACCCGGTTGCGTAATGCAGGAGTTTTTGAATAGGCAGCCTGCACCTTCTCGGCAATTTTATAATTGCCATTGTTGTCGAACAGTTGGTCGGTTGAGATATACTTATTGGTTGCTCCCAGAGTTGCAGCCAGTGTTTTATTCGAAACTTTTATTATTGGCAATGTTCGCCATATTTCCGGGATAGGTCATCATACTTAGAATTACCTCGTCGGACGATTTTCCGTATAGCGATGATTTGCGGCTGATTTTGCGCACAATTTCGCCGGATAAGGTTGATACGGGTTCAATCCGTCCGTCGGCTCCCTGCACCCATAACCGGCTAAATTCGGTAACAATTTGTTTGTCGATATCCGGAACAGAAGCTCCCAATCCGGTTTGTGCCGAAACATGACTTCCCAAACCACTAATTGCAAAAAGAAGGAGTACTGTTTTCAGAGCTGTTTTCTTTAACCGTACCGTTAACTGATGAAAATGCGAATGTTTACTGATAAGTGAAAGAATAATGCCAAGAATTAGCAAAGCATACCCGAGATAAGTAATCCATGTTCCCCATAAATCGTGATTAACCGAAAGAACGGTTCCCCGCTCATCGGTGTCGTACGACGACTGAAAGAATTTATACCCTTTGTAACTCAGCGTGTTATTCATAAAAATACGAATCTCCTTTTTTAGTCCCACGTTATCGTCCTGCAATATCACTTCCGAAGCAAACGACGATGGCGACTGTGAGCCTGGATAACGTTCCAATTGAAAGTCTTTAAGATAAATGGTAAATGGTATTTTTCGCGGAAACGAACCCCACGCCATCTTTATTTCTCCATTTTGTAAAGGTACCGAAACCGGTTTGGCAACCACTCCCGAACGACCAAAAACAGGCACCACTTTTTTTGAGTTACCTTCTGAAATCTCAACTAAAACAGCATCGTTTCCGGTCATGTTCCGGCTTTTTACAGCAGTAAAAGTTGCACTTTTGTAAAAATTACGAATCAAAAACCGGTGGTTGCCTTTTACGCTATACAAAATCATTTTTCGCACCTTTATTGTATCGCCAGCAGTATGTACTGAATTTTCGGCATTTGCCATCGATGACTCTTGGATTTTCTCAGACGATGTAAGAAATAACTCCCCATTTTTCATAAAAAACCCGACAACACTTTCCCCTTTTGATTCGAACCCAACAGAAACTCCCTGGTAGTTAATTCTGTCTCCCGGCTTTAGTACATCCGATTGCATTCCGCCACCCCCCGGCATAGAG
>JALUZN010000440.1 GCA_027011835.1 Draconibacterium sp.
TCCTATTCCTGCAAATTTTCCTATACTAGGCAAAAATGCTTTTACACATTGTGCCGGTGTTCATACACATGCTGCTGCAATAAATCCTATGCATTACGAACATCTTAATCCGGAGCTTGTAAAAAGAGAGCGTAAATTTTCGCTCGATCACATGTCCGGAATTGCTTCTCTTAACTTTGCTCTGAAACAATTGGGAATTACCGATTTATCTGACGACGAAAAGGCGGATGTACTTACGGAAATAAAAAAAATAGGACAAAAAGGAAGAACAATCGAGCTATCCGAATTATCTCTTATTATAGAATCGGAACAGTTAATTAATAAAAAACAAATAAGAAATTAACATACAAAAATTTAAGGATTACAAATTATGCGTATAGGGTTTTTACATTCAATTATAAGAAAAGATGAAAAACTTCTTCTTGCCGAATTTGCCAAAAGAAGTAATGTGGAACTTGAAATGATTGACGACAGAAATTTGGTTTTCGATATTTCAAAAAGTAACACAAACGTTGATGCCGTTATAGAAAGAAGCATCAATCACAGCAGAGCTTTGCATGCAATAAGACTTTTTGAAAGTTACGGAATAAAATGTTTTAACAAAGGAGAAGTGGCAAGAATATGCGGCGACAAATTACTTACTTCAATTGCTTTGGAAAAACATAATGTTCCTCAGCCTAAAGTTATGATTGCTTTTACCGAAGAATCCGCACTCGAGGCAATTGAAAAAATCGGTTATCCCGTTGTATTAAAACCGGCTGTCGGTTCTTGGGGACGTCTTCTATCAAAAATAAATGACAGAGATGCGGCCGAAGCAATACTTGAACATAAAGCTATTCTCGGTTCATATCATCATTCTATATTTTACATTCAAAAATATGTTGAGAAACAAGGTCGCGATATCAGAAGCTTTGTTGTCGGGGAAGAATGTATTGCTGCAATTTACAGAACATCGGAACATTGGATTACCAATACAGCAAAAGGAAGCGTTGCAACCAATTGTCCGATAACAAATGAAATTGCCGAACTTTCAATTAAAGCTGCAGAATCCGTTGGAGGCGGAATTGTTGCAATTGATTTATTTGAAACGAAAGATGGTTTGCAGGTAAACGAAGTTAATTACACAATGGAATTTAAAAACAGTATTGAAACAACCGGAGTAAACATTCCGGCTAAAATTGTGGATTATGTAATTAAAAATACAGAGGTAAAATAATGAACAAATTACAAGTATCAGTTGTCGGTGCTTCCGGTTATGCAGGCGGAGAACTTTTACGTTTACTTTTATTTCATCCTTACGTTGAAGTAAAACAAATAACATCGGAACGATTTGTCGGGAAACCGGGTTCAAAAGTTCATCCGAATTTACGAGGTGTTACCAAACTAACTTTTTCGTCCATATCGGAATTAGGAAATTGTGATACAATATTTTTGTGCTTACCTCACGGAAATTCCAATAAAACAATTTCCAATTATGCTTCTCTTGCAAATCAAGTAATTGACTTAAGTGCCGATTTTAGAATAGCCGATGATAATCTTTACAAAGATTGGTACGGAAGTGAAAGAGAAAATTCGGAATAT
>JALUZN010000441.1 GCA_027011835.1 Draconibacterium sp.
GTGCATGCGAGTTCCATGGGTCAAGAATTACAATTTCGACTTGTATGTTTATCTGTTTGAGTTACAGTATTTTAATTTAATTATATACTTATGAAATTATACAATAAATATCCGAAGCATTTTGTTGCAGTCGATTGTGTTATTTTTGGCTATCGTAACAACGAACTTTGTCTGCTTTTATATCCGCGAGGATTTGAACCGGCACAAGGCAGGTGGTCGTTAATGGGCGGCTTTGTTGAAGTCGATGAGTCGGCAGACAGTGCCGCAAAACGCGTGTTGCAACAAACTACCGGTTTGAAAGAGATATTTTTAAAACAAGTTGGTGTATTTTCTGAGCCCGCTCGCGACCCGGAGGCAAGGGTGATTAGTATTGCCTATTATGCGCTTATCAGAATTGAAGATCAAAACGAACTCCTGATTCGGAAGCATGGCGCGCATTGGTGGCCAATTACTGCACTCCCTAGAATGATTTTCGACCACGACCAAATTACGGAACAGGCGCTTGTCGAACTTCAGCGAAAGTCGCGCTATAGTATTGTGGGAAAAGAGTTGTTGCCTGAAAAATTTACTTTGTTACAGCTACGAAAACTGTACGAGGCAATCTTTCAAAAAGAGTTCGACCCGGGAAATTTTAGAAAGAAAATCTTATCGCTTGACACATTAGAAAGGCTAAGTTTTAAAGACTATTCTGAATCGAAAAAGGGGGCATTCTATTATCGGTGTAAGGAGGAAAGCGATGAATATAAAGAGAGGTAATTAATAAAAGTATATTGGGGACATTTAAGTTATACAAGGAAGCATGGAAAAGATGCATATTACGGACAATAAAAAAATTATAATGAATAAAAAGTATACCATTGGAATTGATTATGGAACCGATTCGGTCAGGTCGTTAATTGTTGATGTTGAAACCGGAGAAGAAGTGGCTGAAGCCGTTTACGAATACCCACAATGGAAAGAGGGAAAATACTGCGATGCAGCAAACAATCGGTTTCGCCAGCACCCAAAAGATTATATTGAAGGCTTGGAAGTTGTTGTTGCGAAAGCATTAAAACAGGTGTCGGATGAGGTAGCCGCAAATGTTGTGGGTATTTCGGTTGATACAACAGGTTCAACAATTGTTGCTGTCGACGAGAAAGGAACTCCGCTTTCGCTAACTCCGGGGTTCGAAGAAAATCCGAATGCAATGTTTGTGCTTTGGAAAGATCATACAGCTGAAAAAGAGGCCGAAGAAATTAACCGGCTTTCGCGAAAGTGGGATATTGATTTCACTAAATTTGAGGGCGGAATCTATTCTTCGGAATGGTTTTGGGCAAAACTTTTACATGTTATTCGCGAAGATGCCGGCGTTTATAGAGCTGCCTACTCGTGGGTAGAACATTGCGATTGGATTCCGGCAGTTTTAACCGGAAATACAAATCCGAAAACATTGAAACGCAGTCGTTGTGCAGCAGGACACAAAGCAATGTGGCATGAAGCATTTGGCGGACTTCCATCTGAAGAGTTTCTTACCGAACTCGACCCGCTATTGTCGGGATTAAAAGATCGTTTATACAAAGAGACTTTTACCTGCGATATTTCTGCCGGAAAATTATCGGAAGAGTGGGCAAAAAAACTAGGGCTTTCAACAAATGTTATTGTTGGTGTTGGCGCTTTCGATGCGCATCTGGGGGCTGTGGGGGCAGAGATTGAACCTTACTACGTTTCGAAAGTGATGGGAACATCGACCTGCGATATGTTGATTGCACCCATGGACGAAGTTGGAGATAAACTCGTAAATGGAATTTGCGGACAGGTAGATGGTTCAATTGTTCCTGGAATGTTAGGGCTCGAAGCAGGACAGTCGGCTTTTGGCGATATTTATGCATGGTTTAAAAAAGTGGTTGAGTGGCCACTGAAAAATATTCTTTCCAAATCGGAATTAATTGATGAGGAAACCAAACAAAAACTAATTGCCGAAACATCGGATAAAATTATTGCGGGGTTGAGCGATGCAGCAGCCAAAATACCAATTGCCGAAAGTGGAATTGTTGCGCTCGACTGGATGAATGGCCGTCGTACGCCCGATGCAAATTTCTCGTTAAAAGGTGCAATTACCGGATTAAATTTAGGTTCCGATGCACCCCGTATTTTTCGCGCGTTGGTTGAAGCTACGGCCTTTGGCTCGAAAGCAATTAACGACCGGTTTATTTCGGAAGGCGTTCGTATCGACGGAATAATTGCGTTGGGAGGCGTGGCTAAAAAGTCGCCGTTTGTAATGCAAATTATTACCGATATTTTAGATATGCCCATTAAAGTTGCACGCTCGGAACAGGCGTGTGCACTGGGTTCGGCAATGTCGGCTGCGGTGGCAGCCGGAGTCTATCCAACGTTGGCAGAGGCACAGCAACATATGGGCGGTGGTATTGAAACCGAGTATTATCCGATTGCCGAGAATGTTGAGAAATATAAAACCTTGTACGAAAAATATAAAAAGCTTGGTAATTTTATTGAGTTCGATTATTAACCTGAACAACTCCTTAGTTTAATAGTTCGTAATTCCGAAGAGATTTCTACGATGCCTATGGAATGTTTTTATCTTGTATCTGAAAATCGAGCAATCGATTATAGGTTAAAAATTGACTTAAAATTTATTGTTAAGAAAAGATTTTTCCAATTCACTCTTTTTAAAAATAAAAGAGAAAAGAATTAGTGCGAAAAACGATATAAATATCAAGTCTGTAAAGATTGATAATTCATAAGGAGAAGCATTCGAAAGAAAAATAATATAAAGAGTGGGTAGCATACAAATGGCAGCAAGTATTAAGTAGAACCATCTTTGAGTTGCCAGAACGATGGCAAATAGTAGAAATGAAAAAGCCAGTCCGCCCCATTTTATCCAGGTTACAATGTGAAGCTTTTTCAGGAGAAGAATCAGGTCTGTTTTGTTTCCGGCGGCGAGATAGTTTTTTGTTATCTCAAAAAGGGTAAGGTTTTCAATGAAATCGGAAAGAAAGATGATTGATGCCAGTGGAATTCCAATGAGTAACCATTTTTTTTCGAATACCTTGGAACCCGTTTTATACAACATGGCAATAAACAGCGAGTAGCTAATCATAAACCCAAAATCGAGTATATTTCCAATGTCAACACTTTTTATTTCGGCAGGCGACATTCCCCAAAATAGTGAGTTGATTTCGGAAACTGATTTTGAAAATTCGAATGCTACAATAAAACTTGAAAAACCGTTAGCTCCTTTGGCAGGGAAATAGAAGCCCATTAAGAGCAGAAAAAGTAACATAAATAAGGCGAGCAGAGCCGATGCCTTTGCAAACGGATGTAATTTGAAATAGCTCTTTAATCGTATCATTTTTTTTGGTTTTTGGGTTATTTGTTTTTTACCGACATCTCTATTTTTGTGGCACCAATATAGAAAAATGTAGCTGCAATTGCCATGAAAACATGACTGATTGAAAGGTAGTTAAACCATTGATGAGGCGATATTTTGTTCATAAAAAACAGTGCAGCGAGTGCTGCAAATCCCACTCCGGTAAGCAATAAGCGGCTGGCTTTGTTTCTTGTTTTCCAAAACAGAAACCCTTCGAGCGAAAGCACAACAAACATTAGTCCGTAACCCGAATGAAATTCGACAAAAAAGAAATTAAGCGTTACAATAGTGAGCGTTAAAAAGGTAAGGAATTCGAGAATATTAACAACACGAAATACTTTTATTATCGATTCCGATAGCCATATTCTGTTGTGTTCAATGGCGGCACGTTCAACAAACATAATCGAAATCATACTCATAATCCAACCGGGAAGTTTCCAGAAAAAAGAGAAATTGTATAAAAAAGCATGCCCGATTAAACCGCCCAAAAGAGTGGCAATTCCCATGTTTAAAAAGTAAATTTTAAAATAGATAAACACTTTTTCCTTTTTACCCGACTTTTGTAACCGGTAAAAAAAATAGAGACACAGTGCCGAAACAATTAAGTCGGTTAGTGTTACCACCGGCGCATCAATTCTTATTCCTGCAAAATAAATAGTATTAATTTCGTTCATTGGTCAAGTTTGAAAGTGCTTGTCGCATCAACAATTTAAGTGAATGAAGATACTGAATATTTGTTACCAATCAAATATACTCAATTCAGAGAGCTATTCGATGCTGTTTTTTTATTCAAAAATATACCATTTGCAATCATCTTTTTTTAATTGATAAATTGTTAGATTGCAAAACAAATAAAATTCAAAACAGATAAAATATGCACGATAAGGGATTTTACAGCCGGAGAGCTTTTTTTATTTCAGGACTATTGCTTTTTATTTTTGCGAGTTTTGCCGGTTTCTCTCAAAAGGTAATAAAGAAAACGGCAGCACAACAACGAATTAAATGGTTTAACGAGTATGTAAATTTAAATAACAGCTCGATATTTAAGAGTTTGCCATGGCAATTTGTGGGGCCTGCAAATATAAGCGGAAGAATGACCGACGTTGAGGTGGTAACACCCAAAGGCAAGAATTATACAATATATGTTGCTACTGCTTCGAGGGGAATATGGAAAACCGAAAATGAGGGAGTAACGTGGAAGCCTGTTTTTAAACACGAAATGACTGCCTCGTTTGGCGACCTTGCACTCGATCCGCAAAACCAGAATGTAATTTGGGCAGGAACGGGTGAGGCAAATATTTTTAGAAGCTCGAATGTGGGAGCAGGTATTTACCGGTCGGAAGATGGTGGTGAAACGTGGGAACATCTTGGGTTAACCAATACAGGTACAATTGCCCGGGTTATTGTTCATCCTCATAATTCCGATATTGTTTATGTTGCTGCCGGTGGAAACGAATGGACAAATAGCAAAGAACGGGGAGTTTATAAAACAGCTGACGGCGGAAAATCGTGGGAAAAGATTTTGTATGTTGATGAAAAAACAGGTGCTTACGATTTAATAATGAATCCGGAGAATCCGGAGATTATGTATGCCACTACCTGGCAGCGTATTCGCAAAAAATGGAACGACCCGAGAACAGAAGCTGATTATACCGGAACCTCGATTTATAAAACAGTTGACGGCGGAAAAAACTGGAAAAAAATTGATGCCGATTTGCCGGAGCCACAATTTCGCGGGCGAATTGGCATCGACCTCTGCAAAGCATTGCCCAATGTAGTTTATGCTTTTGTCGATAATTACGAAAAGTTGGAGGAGGACAATGAATTAAATGAGTCAGTCGATGCCTACGGTCGACCAAGTAGTGGAAGAATAAAGGGAGCAACTGTTTACCGCTCGAATAATGGTGGCGAAACGTGGGAACAGGTGAGCGAGCAAAACTCATATATGGGAGGACTTTCGGGAACATACGGTTGGGTTTTCGGGCAAATTAGAGTCGACCCCGCGAACCCCGATAAAATTTATGTAATGGGTTTGGCTTTAAATGTTTCGGAAGATGGAGGAAAAACATTTAACCGGTTGCGGGGCATGCATGGCGACAATCACGGTTTATGGATTGATCCGGCAAACCCGAATTATATGGTAAATGTGAACGACGGCGGTGTTGCAATAACGTACGACGGTAAAAATTTCAGGCCGTTTTACGATAACTTGCCGGTGGCACAATTCTTTAATGTGAACTACGATATGGCAAAACCATTTCGCGTTTACGGGTCGGTGCAAGACCACGGAAGTTTTCAGGGTGAAGTAATTTTAAGGCGTGGACGCGACAAAATTCCGACAGTCGATTTTAAACGCACTTCCGGTGGCGAAGGGAGCAATCACGCTTCAAATCCCGAGAATCCAGATATTTTATATTCGGCGGGTTTTTACGGAAGCATTTCGCGCACAAATTTAAAAACCGGCAAACAAGAGACAATAATGCCGGAAAAACCTGAAAATGTAGATAAACTGCGCGGACAGTGGTTGGCCCCGTTTATTTTGTCGCCCCACAACCCGGGAAT
>JALUZN010000442.1 GCA_027011835.1 Draconibacterium sp.
CTATTTTACTTATAACTTCTTTGAGTCAATTTTACATTTTCAAACACCAACTCTTCTTTATGTAATTCAGGCTCGGCATTGTCGCCTTTGTACTCCCAGCATGCTACGTAAGCAAACTTTTCGTCGTTACGTTTTGCTTCGCCCTCTTCGGTAACCGACTCTTCGCGGAAGTGCCCTCCGCACGATTCGTTACGGTTTAATGCATCGCGTGCTATCAGTTCGCCAATATCGAGGAAGTCGGCAACTCTTCCTGCTTTCTCTAACTCAGGATTCAAATTATTAAGCTCGCCCGGAATTTTTACATCTTTCCAAAATTCGGCGCGAATTTCCTGAATCTCTTTTATCGCTTTTTTCAAGCCTGCTTCGTTTCTTGCCATTCCAACATACTCCCACATAATATGGCCCAGTTTTTTATGAAAATGGTCAACTGTTTTTGTTCCTTTTATATTAAACAGTTTTTCTATCCGCTCGGTAACAGCTTTTTCTGCCTCCTCAAATTCGGGTGCATTAATGTCTGTTTTGGGCGTCATAATTTCGTTGGCCATATAATCGCCAATTGTGTATGGCAAAACAAAATATCCGTCGGCCAATCCCTGCATTAAAGCCGATGCCCCCAGGCGGTTTGCACCGTGGTCGGAAAAGTTTGCTTCTCCAATGGCATATAATCCCGGAACAGTTGTCATCAGGTTATAATCAACCCAGGTTCCACCCATTGCATAGTGTATTGCCGGATAAATCATCATTGGATATGTATATGGGTCTACATCGGTAATTTTTTCGTACATCTGGAAAAGGTTTCCATAGCGCGCTTCAATTACATGTTTTCCCAAGCGTTCAATAGCATATTTAAAGTCGAGGAAAACAGCTTTTCCCTCAGGATTTACTCCATAACCGGCATCGCAACGCTCTTTTGCTGCTCGCGATGCAACATCGCGCGGTACAAGGTTCCCGTACGACGGGTATCTTCTTTCGAGATAGAAATCGCGGTCTTCGTCGGGAATGTCGTTGGCGGTAATTTCGCCTTTACGCAATTTAATAGCGTCTTCCTCTTTTTTAGGTACCCAAACCCGGCCGTCGTTACGCAACGACTCCGACATTAATGTCAGTTTCGATTGCTGGTCGCCGTGCACTGGAATACACGTTGGATGAATTTGCACAAAACAAGGATTTGCCATAAAGGCGCCTTTTTTGTAACACTGCCACGCTGCCGAGCCGTTACTTCCCATTGCATTTGTCGACAAGAAGAATACATTTCCGTAGCCTCCGGTGGCAATAACTACTGAGTGTGCTCCATGTCTTTTTATCTCGCCCGAAACTAAATCGCGGGTAATAATTCCACGGGCTTTCCCGTCTATTTTTACCACATCCAACATTTCGGTACGCGAGTGTATCTCAATATTTCCTTTCGATATTTGCCTGTTAAGTGCCTGGTAGGCACCAATTAATAACTGCTGGCCGGTTTGCCCGCGTGCATAAAATGTACGACTTACCAGCACCCCGCCAAACGAGCGGTTGCCTAATAAACCGCCATACTCGCGGCCAAACGGAACGCCCTGTGCAACGCACTGGTCGATAATGTTTGGCGACACTTCGGCCAGTCGATACGTGTTGGCTTCGCGCGAACGATAGTCGCCACCTTTAATGGTGTCGTAAAAGAGGCGGAAAACCGAGTCGTTATCGTTTTGATAGTTTTTTGCTGCATTTATTCCGCCCTGTGCTGCAATAGAGTGTGCACGCCGCGGACTGTCCTGGTAACAGAATACTTTTACTTTGTAGCCCAATTCGGCCAGCGATGCTGCTGCCGATGCACCTCCCAAGCCGGTGCCCACTACAATAATCTCTAATTTACGTTTGTTAGCCGGGCTAACTACTTTTATGGCCGCTTTGTGGTTTTTCCACTTCTCTGCCAGTTCGCCGGCTGGTATTTTCGATTCTAATATGCTCATAACCTAATTCCTTTTACTGTTAAAACTTAATGAGGAAATACAATGGAATAATGGAAAAACCAACTGCAACAAGTATTGCATAAATGTTTGCAACACATTTCCATCTCTTCATCCAGTACTTATTGTTTAGTCCCAACGTTTGAAATGCCGACCAGAATCCGTGCGAAAGATGAATTCCAAGTAAAATAGCACCCAAAACATAAACAATGCTGTAACCAATGCTTGCCTTAAAAAGTCCGGAAACTAATGCATAAGCATTTTCCATTTCGGTTCCATCTACCGTAATGGTTTGCATCGATTCGGGGTCGAACTTAATAACCCAGAAAAAGTTAATTACGTGTATTACCAAAAACGTAAAAACCAGTGCGCCCAAAACGAGCATATTTCGCGATGCCCAGGTACTTGTTTCGCTCCTGTCCAGCTTTTTGTACTTTACCGGTCGTGCTTTCCAGTTCTGAAACTCAAGAAAAACCGACCAAACAATGTGGATTAAAAACCCCAGTCCCAATACCGGTTCCATAACTTTAATAAGCGGATTGGTAGCCATAAAATGTGCTCCCAAATTAAACAGTTCTCCGCTGTCATCAAAAATAAGTAACAGGTTGAGCCCCAGGTGAACAGCGATAAATACCAACAAGAACAATCCCGTAATACTCATCATGAACTTTCTGCCAATTGAGGCGAATAAAAATTTGCTCATAATCTATCTATTTATTTAAGTTGTATGTTCAATTTTTTGAAGCTATAAATGTAGAATAACGCTTTTTTAGATGCAACGTAAAACCTTAAAAAAAAATAATTTAAATCGGTTCTAAACATCGCTGTTTTTGAACTCTGTTTCTATTAAATATTTGTCACCTATTTTTGGGCGTGCCCCCCGCTCCAAAAAGCGGGGGTCGTGCTTTCCGCTCATACTCCTCGCCCACACCGCCGAAAAGCGGTGCGTTCTGTGGGGTAACCGCTGCAATCACTCACGCGGGGGCCGGCAATAGTTTTTTATGCCGGCGTTTTTTTCTGGCAGGGATTGAAACGGCACCCTGTTGCCGACCCGGCCGAGTGTTTGTTGGCAAACGGCTGCGACCGAAGGGAGCACACGGATTGGTTACAAACACCGGATTGGAGCAAAACCGGTAGAGTGGAAAGCCCGGCTGCCAGCACAATAATTGTAGTGCTTTGGAGGCGAAGAAGAGGTTATAGCAGATTGCTGGCGAGTTCGGCCAGTGCGCTGCGTTCGCCTTTTACGAGGTTGATGTGGGCGAAAACGTCTTGGTTTTTCATGCGGTCGGTCATGTATGCCAAGCCGTTCGATTTCATATCTAAATAGGGCGAGTCGATTTGTTGCAGGTCGCCGGTAAATACCATTTTTGTGCCCTCGCCGGCGCGTGTTATTATGGTTTTTATTTCGTGCGGGGTGAGGTTTTGTGCTTCGTCGATAATAAAAAATGCGTTCGAGAGGCTGCGGCCGCGAATAAATGCCAGCGGTGTAATGTTGAGCCGCTCCTCTTTTATCATCTCTTCAATTGTTTGGTACTCGTTGCTGCGCGGGTTAAACGAGTGTTTTATTACTCCGAGGTTGTCGAAAAGCGGTTGCATATACGGGTTTATTTTTTCGGCTGCGTCGCCGGGAAGGTAGCCGATGTCGCGGTTGCTGAGGGCGACAATGGGGCGTGCCAGCAAAATTTGTTCGTAGAGCCGGTGTTGTTCAATTGCAGCGGCAAGTGCGAGTAATGTTTTTCCGGTTCCTGCTTTTCCGGTAAGTGCAATTAGCCTGATTTCGGGGTCGGTTAGCATATTTAAACTGAATGTTTGTTCGGCATTTCGCGGTTTTATTCCGTAGGCCGATTTTTTTTCGACACGGTAAATGCGGTTCGATTTTGCGTCGAAACGGGCCAGCGCACTCGACGAGGTTCCTTTAAAAATAAAACATTCGTTGGCATCGGGGTTGAAATTTTCTTTAACATCTTCTACAGCAAACGACCCTTGATTGTATAAAACATCGATATATTGGTCGTTAAAATTTTCGAAAGTGGTTACTGTTTTATCCAAAACATTTGTGTCGGTAACCTGGTCGGTTTTGTAATCTTCAGACTGTATTCCCAGCGATTTGGCTTTCATTCTGAGATTGATGTCTTTGCTGATAAGAACTGTTTTTCGTTTTGGATATAGATTTTTTGTGTATTCGGCAATCGATAAAATCCGGTGGTCGGGAATATCTTCGCGAAACGAGTTTCTTAATGTTTCGGAGAATGGTTTACCGGTTTCTATTCGAAGCTTTCCTTTGTCTTTGCCAAGCGATTTTCCGCCGTTAAAAAGTTCGTCGCCAACAATTTCGTCGAGCAGGCGTGTAAATTCGCGTGCCTGAAAATTGATGAGGTCGTTGCCACGCTTAAATTTATCGAGCTCTTCGAGTACCGTTATTGGAAGAATAATGTCGTTGTCTTGAAACTGATAAATACAGGTGTGGTCGTGTAATATTACATTTGTATCGAGAATAAATATTTTACTTTTTTTTGTTTTGCTTAGCATAGTCGAAAAGTTTTGAATTTATACAGTTTTTAAATGTAGATAAAATGAGTTCAAAAAGCGGGTGAGTGTTTATTTTTTAATAAACTTGCAGCGGTTAATAAAAAAATTAGATTGAATTATTCGGAGACAATAGAATTTCTGTATACACGCTTACCCATGTTTCAGCGCAAGGGGCCGGCTGCGTATAAAAACAGTCTGGAAAACACTTTTCGGCTCGATACGCTATATAAACATCCGCATAAAAAGTTTAAAACAATTCATATTGCCGGAACAAATGGGAAAGGGTCGGTGTCGCATATGTTGGCTGCGGTGTTGCAAAGTGCAGGGTATAAAACGGGGCTGTACACGTCGCCGCATTTAAAAGATTTTAGAGAGCGAATACGAATTAACGGGGAAATGATACCCGAACAAACTGTGGTCGACTGGGTTGGAGAGTTTATTGAGAAGAATAAAAGTTGGAAAGTTGAGCCTTCGTTTTTTGAGCTTACAGTAGCTATGGCATTCGACCATTTTGCTACCGAACAAGTTGATATTGCTATTGTTGAAGTTGGTTTGGGGGGGCGCCTCGATTCGACCAATATTATTTTGCCCGAGGTGAGTGTGATAACAAATATAGGGCTCGACCATACCAACCTGCTTGGAAATACGCTGCCTGCAATTGCTGCCGAAAAGGCGGGGATAATAAAAAACAGCGTGCCGGTTGTTGTTGGAACAACACAAAAAGAGACTGCCGGAGTTTTTATTAAGCGAGCAGAAGAAAAAGCCACAACCATTTATTTTGCCGATGCCGAATATGTTATTAACTACTCGATGTTGGGAACCGACGGGAAACAGATTGTTAGTACCGAACGGCAGGGAAAACCGGTTTATGCCGGATTAAAACTCGATTTAACAGGCTTGTATCAGTTAAAAAATTTGCCGGCTGTTTTTAAAACCATCGAACTATTAACGAATAAGGGGTGGAATATTAAAGAACACGATGTTTATACCGGATTACAAAGTGTAGTTGAGAAAACAGGATTGTTGGGAAGGTGGCAAGTTATTGGCAATAATCCGTTAATTGTTTGCGATACGGGACATAATGAAGATGGAATTAAAGCGAATGTTAAGCAAATTGAAAGTACTGCTTTTAAAAATTTACATTTTATTTTTGGTACGGTTGCCGATAAAAATCCTGAGTCTGTTTTAAAACTTTTACCCAAAAGTGCTACTTATTATTTTGTAGCGGCAAATATCGAAAGAGCAATGGATGCTGGGGTTTTAAGAGAAACGGCGTTAAAATTCGGACTGGTGGGAGTAGCTTTTAACACGGTTGCCGAGGCGTTACAAACGGCCCGGAATAATGCCGGCAAAAACGATTTTATTTTTGTTGGCGGAAGCACTTTTGTTGTTGCCGAAATTATATAATTATATTTTTTACTTTTTTTTTGCAAAACTAAAAATAGGTTTTATA
>JALUZN010000443.1 GCA_027011835.1 Draconibacterium sp.
GATAAAACATTCATGATAAAAGATTTCACGCACAGGAGTACGATTAAGTTAAAGCACTAATTTTCTTGTCTTGTGTCTTGGTTCTTGTATCTTGATTCTAAATTTATAAAGATGAAAACAATTCTAATTACCGGAGGAGCCGGCTTTATTGGTTCGCACGTTGTTCGCTTATTCGTTAATAAATATCCCGAATATAAAATTGTTAACCTCGACAAATTAACTTATGCCGGGAATTTAAACAACCTGAAAGACGTTGAGAATAAACCGAATTATGAATTTATTAAAGGAGATATTGTTGACGAGAAGTTTATACAAAAACTTTTTGAGGAGCGAAAGTTCGACGGGGTAATTCATTTGGCTGCCGAGTCGCATGTCGACCGGTCGATTTCGAATCCTACAGAATTTGTTTTTACCAATGTAATAGGAACGGTAAACCTTTTAAATGCTGCCAAATTTATTTGGAAAGATAATTTTGAAGGGAAAAAGTTCTACCATATTTCAACCGACGAAGTTTATGGCTCGTTGGGCAACGAAGGTATGTTTACCGAAGAAACCGCCTACGACCCGCACAGTCCGTATTCAGCATCGAAAGCCAGTTCCGACCATTTTGTGCGGGCCTACCTCGACACATTTGGCGTGCCAACGGTTATTTCGAACTGCTCGAACAACTATGGCTCATTTCAATTTCCCGAAAAATTGATTCCGCTTTTTATTCATAACATAAAAAACAACAAGCCACTACCGGTTTACGGAAAAGGCGAAAATGTTCGCGACTGGCTGTGGGTGGTCGACCACGCCCGTGCAATCGATACTATTTATCACGACGGAAAAGTTGGCGAGACATATAATATTGGCGGATTTAACGAGTGGACCAACATTGCGTTGATAAAGACAATGTGCCAAAAAATGGATGCAAAACTGGGACGCAAAAAGGGCGAATCGGAAAAACTTATTACTTACGTTAAAGACCGGGCAGGGCACGATTTACGGTATGCGATTGATGCCACAAAGATAAAAAAAGAGTTGGGATGGGAACCCTCACTGCAATTCGAAGAGGGAATTGAAAAAACCATCGACTGGTACCTCGAAAACGAAGAGTGGCTAAATAATGTTACTTCGGGCGACTATCAGAAATACTACGAAGAGCAATATAAAGAGCGGTAACCCGGAATTTTGCCGGGCATTCTAAGCAGTTATTACAGAAACCGATTAGAATAATTAAGATTCTTAAAAATTGACCGTTCACAGCGTATCTCAATATATACTCAATTCAGATAGGTTTCCGGTTTGAGTATAAAATTGAAATTAATGTACGTTTGCAATAATTTGTAAATTGTAATTTTTTGCATTTCTGCTTACTAATAGGTTAGTTTTGGAAAAGGAATTCATAGAAATAATTCAGAAAAATCAAGGCATTATACACAAGGTGTGTAACATTTATTGCGATGTTCAGGAGGATCGCAATGACCTGTTTCAGGAAATTGTTGCACAACTTTGGAAGTCGTATCCCTCTTTTCGAAAAGAGTCGAAATTTTCTACCTGGATGTATCGTGTGGCACTGAATACAGCTATTACTTCGTTTAAAAAAACAAAACGCAGACCTGACCAAAACCGGCTAACTTCCGATAATTATCAGATTGTTGACGAAGGATACAATACCGAAACAGAAGACAATATTAAACAATTGCATCGCGCAGTGGCTCAGCTTACCGGCATCGAAAAATCGATTGTACTGCTCTATTTTGAAAATAAAAAGTATGAGGAAATTGCCGAAATTACCGGGATTACCCAAAATTATGTACGGGTAAAAATGAACCGGATAAAGAAGAAATTAAAAAAGTTAATGACAGAGGAAGAGGAGTAAAATGGAATTAACAGACTTAAAAAAAACGTGGGGCAAAATGGCATCGAACAGAGAGCTGGACGAAGACCAGCTTAAAGAGATGCTTAGCAAACGAACAAAAAATGTAATTGAACGTATTGAACGAAATATAAAAATAGGTTCGGTTGCACTGTTTGCTCTTTTTTTAATAATTGCCTTCGACGATTATATTCTATCGCCCGAAATTCTGGGAGAGATGAATGCCACAGTTCCCGACTGGCTGGCATTCTTAGGAGCTTTTAGCAATACACTTCTGTTTACCACTTTTATATACTTCGTTTTTAAATACTACAGGGTAAAACGAAAATGTGATGTTGTTTGCGATTTAAAAGACACGCTCCGAAAAACGGTGGAAACACTCTCGCTTTATCAGCGCCTTTTTTACATTGCGCTCGGCTCGCTAACCATAACAATGGCAGTTGGTTTTATTGCCGGCTTATTTCAGGAGTCGGTTACCGAATTAGGCGTGCACGACATTTCGTTTGCCGAAATTCAAAAAGACCAACTCTTTTTTGAAATTATAATCGGGTTGGTATTTTTAGTCGTTATCGTTGGGGGCATTTTTGTTTTTCTCCGGTGGGGATTTCACCGTTTGTATGGAAATTACTGCCGGAAACTTAAACAAACCTTAAAAGAGTTAAACGAAATAGACGAATAGATAGATTCATTGCTTTTTTTCCATTTTCATTATTAGTTTTACTTCTTAATATTTTTAAAAACTTCAAAAAATGACTTTAATAAAATCGATTTCAGGAATTCGTGGAACTATTGGGGGGAAACCGGGTAACGGATTAAGCCCACTCGATTTGGTGAAATTTACAGCAGCATACGCTACCTGGGTAAAACAGAGTACTACAAATAAACAGCTTAAAATTGTTGTAGGACGCGATGCACGAATCTCGGGCGAAATGGTAAGTTCAATTGTTGTTGCAACATTAACCGGAATGGGTTGTGACGTAGTAAATATTGGACTGGCAACCACACCTACCACAGAAATTGCTGTTGTTGAAGAGCAAGCCGATGGCGGAATTATTTTAACAGCAAGTCATAATCCGAAGCAGTGGAATGCATTAAAATTATTAAATAGTAAAGGAGAGTTTTTAAATGCTGCCGAAGGTGCAACGGTTTTGGAAATTGCCGAATCGGAGAATTTTTTCTTTGCCGAAGTTGACGATTTGGGCACAATCTCCGAAAAAGATTATACCGATTTTCATGTTCAGCATGTATTAAATTTAAAGTTGGTTGATGTTGAAGCAATAAAAGCAGCCAATTTTACTGTTGCTATCGATGCAGTAAATTCGGTGGGAGGAGTTGCTATGCCGGCTCTGTTTAAAGCGCTGGGCATTAAAAATATTGTTGAAATTAACTGCGAGCCAACCGGGCATTTTGCACACGTTCCGGAACCACTTCCCGAAAACCTGGTTGAAACATCGGAGATTATTAAAAAGGGGAATATCGATGTTGGTTTTGTGGTTGACCCCGATGTTGACCGCCTTGCCATTATAAACGAAGACGGAACCATGTTTAACGAAGAGTACACGCTGGTTGCCATTGCCGATTATGTTTTGAGTAAAACCCCGGGAAATACGGTTTCCAATTTATCATCGAGCCGGGCACTACGTGTTATTACCGAAAAACACGGGCAGAGTTATTCGGCAGCGGCAGTGGGCGAAGTAAATGTAGTTGCAAAAATGAAGGCAACAAACGCAGTTATTGGTGGCGAAGGAAACGGAGGAGTTATTTATCCGGCAAGTCACAGCGGACGCGATGCTCTGGTAGGAGCAGCCCTGTTTTTGTCGCACCTGGCAAAATCGGGAGTAAAATGTTCGGCGTTGCGGAAAACGTATCCCGACTATTTTATATCGAAAAACAAAATTGAACTTACACCCGAAATTGATGTCGACGGCATTCTGTTAAAAATGAAAGAGAAATATTCGGGCGAGCAGGTTACCGATATCGACGGAGTAAAAATAGATTTTGAAAATTCGTGGGTACATTTGCGTAAATCGAATACCGAGCCAATAATCAGAATTTATGCCGAAGCCGATTCAATGAAAAATGCCGAAAATTTAGCAGAGAAAATAATTGGACAAATAAAAGAGTTATCGCTAATGCTAAAAAACGAAACCATTCCATAAATAAAAAACAAGATGAGAAATTACATAGAATTACTTAAGTCGAATAAAAACCTAATACTTACAGGTGCGCCTGGGACAGGAAAAACTTATTTGGCTAAAGAAATAGCCAAACAAATGATTGGGCTAAACACAGATAAAGAGTTAAAAGAAAGTGGGCAATTTGAGTTTGTGCAATTTCATCCATCTTATGATTACACAGACTTTGTGGAAGGTTTGCGACCATTAAAAGATAACAATAACGGGGAATTAGGGTTTGAGTTAAGAAATGGAATATTTAAGGAGTTTTGCAAAAAGGCACTTGATAAGAAATCAAATGCAATAGAGTTTGTTGTAAATGACACAAGTAAAAATTTAGAATACATTGCGAATAGAGATAATATTTATGCTAAAAATAATGAAAACTTTACCATCAATAATTTCGAAAAATACTTACAATCGGTTAACATTGACGACACGACACTTAGGGCTTATATAAATAGTATAAAGAAATTATTGGGCAAAAAAGAAATTAAAACAAGAGAGAAAAGCGTAATAGACTATATTAAATATTCCTCGTTAGACAAGATTTGTGAAAACTATGATATCATAAAAGATTTTGATAGAAAAAATGACTTTCATGGTAACTTTTCATCAGCCATTCCTCATTTAATAAATTTTAGAAAGAGTTTGATAGATAAGTCGGAACAAAAAAGAGAAAATTATTTAGACCGAATTTTTAGAAAGAGTAAAAAACAAGCTCAATCAGAAATGAAAGTTAAAAATGAGACCACTTTCATTTTTGTTATCGATGAAATAAATCGAGCAGAGATCTCTAAAGTTTTTGGAGAGTTATTTTTTTCAATAGACCCAGGTTATCGCGGAGAGAAAGGCACAGTAAAAACACAATATGCTAACTTACAAGAGGCCAATGATGTTTTTGCTGACGGCTTTTTTGTGCCTGAAAATGTATATATAATTGGCACAATGAATGATATTGATCGAAGTGTTGAAAGTATGGATTTTGCTATGCGAAGACGCTTTTCGTGGAAAGAGGTTAAAGCAGAAGATAGAATATCAATGTGGGATGGACAAATTGATATTTTTAAAATTGATGCTTTAAAAAGAATGAAATCTTTGAATAAAGCTATCGAAAAAATTCAAGGATTAAGTTCTGCATTCCATATTGGACCTGCATATTTTTTGAAACTTAAAAACTATCAAAACGAACCCAATCCATTTGATAGTTTATGGCACAACCATATAAAAGGAGTTGTATTTGAATATTTAAGAGGGTTGCCTGACTCCGAAGAAATGATGTTGAAATTAAGAAATGCCTACAATAAGTTAATCGATGTTGAAAACGACTGATAATAACTGTGGAAATTGTCAGGTATCTCAGCAAGACTTGGTAGATTTTCAAAAAATTTCCAATATTAAAATTAAGGATATTACTATTGGCAATAACTCTAATTTACTTGTTTATCCGCAAAGCTTTAGCGAGAGCGAAGACAAAATATATGATGAAGTTATTTTTTCGTTAAAAGAACGCAAGCTTACGACTGGTAATATTATGGGATTTGTTGGCATCAACGAAAGTGAGCTGACTATTCAATCTCGTTTTGCAAAAGAAGAAAATGATTACTTCATGCATTATTTACTTCAAAAGTTATTTTCTTTCAATCTTTTTGAATTGAAGCACAGCTCAAATAAGGAAAACATTTTTGATTTTCTAATTTATTTATTTCCATTTTTCTTTAAAAAAGCATTGAGTCAAGGATTATTTAAGGAATACAAAAAAAAATCATACAATAATGCGAATGTTAGAGGTAATATTGACATAAATTCACATCTCAGGTATAATATTCCCTTCAATGGAAAAATCGCTTATCGTGTTCGAGAACATAGCTATGATAATAAATTAACCC
>JALUZN010000444.1 GCA_027011835.1 Draconibacterium sp.
ATTCCTTGCATTTTAACACATGGTATTTAAATGAGATATTAACATATATTGTTGATATAATGGACTTTAAATCAATAATCACATAAAATCAGCAGACTCTATTTCAAATCTGAAAAAGCAAGAATGGGCCTGGCGGTAGCAGAAAATCTGAAAGGCCCGTATGTTCAGTTGCCGTTTCCTGTAACGGTTAACAATAGAAACATTGAAGATGGTTACGCATTTATGTATAAGGGCAAATTTGCCTTGCTCACTACCGATAATCATGGAATAATTGAATCTGGTGGCGGAATTCTCTGGACTTCAAAGGATGGAATTCATTTCGACACTTATGAAAAAGGCTTTCATAGAATTAATGATTATACCAATGTAGATATGAATAAAGTGGCTGTGCATTATGGCCCTAAAAACAGAAAGTATGCGAAGTTCGAGCGTCCGCAGGTTTTACTAAAAGATGGAAAACCATGGTATTTGTATGTTCCTTCGGGTACCAATATCTACGGAGGCGCCTGTACTGTTAGTTATGTTTTAAAGTTCAAAAAATAATTAGAAATTATAAAAAAGTTTTACAGAGTATTGAGTCTGTTATTCTGTAGGTTACTCATACTAAACGTATAAAATCAAGGTGACATCCCCATTTCAACCCAACCCCGGTTAGACCGATAAATACCTAACCATTTTCTCAAATTATACAAGCTCGCTGTGCGGAATTGATTTGTAAATGTTAATCATTCATAAAAAACGCAGAAATGCTATTTTTATAAGTTATAAATTACAGTTAATTTCTATTTTTGCAATCTAAAGATTACAATAAAAGCGTAAAACTGATTACTTTTGCGAACATTTTTATTAGATGGAATATTTTCAACATACACATAAGTCGCTGTTAAAGAGTTCGAAACCTACGATTAAAAGGGAGCTTTTAAGGAGTATCGACTGGAACCAAAAGCTAATTTGCATAAATGGGTTTCGGGGTGTTGGAAAAACTACATTCCTTCTCGACCATATTCGCGAGTCGTTTCCACAGTCGAACGAGGTGCTCTATATTAATTTAAACAACTTCTATTTCACCAATCGTAAAATAAGTTCGTTTGCCGACGAATTTGCCAAGCGAGGTGGAAAAGTTTTATTGCTCGACCAAATTCAGAAATACCCCGATTGGGCAATCGATTTAAAAAAATGTGTAACCGAGATTCCCGATTTAAAAATTGTTTTTACATCGTCGCCGGTTTTGCGTATTGCCGACAATAATCCTGAGTTGGCTAAAGTGGTAGATAGCAATCATCTCGAAGGTTTGTCGTTTCGGGAATACCTGAATCATCAAACCGGAAACAGTTTTAACTACTATACTATTGAAGAGATAATTGAAAACCATGTGGAGATATCGAAGGAGATTGTTTCGAAAGTGCGTCCGCTGGCTTATTTTAGCGACTATTTAAAACACGGTTATTTCCCCTATTTTATCGACGACCCGAATTTTTATATCAATAAGCTTTTAAAGCATATTAATCTGGCACTCGAGATCGATGTTCCGTATATCAATCAAATAGAGTTGAAATACCTTTCTAAATTGAGGCATTTGTTGCATATTGTTGCCGTTGAGGCGCCGTTTACGCCTAATGTGAGTAAGCTGGCAGCGGCTGTTCAAACTTCGCGAGCCACGGTTATGAACTACCTCAATTACCTGAAAAATGCAAAGTTAATTCATATGCTTCATTCCAACGGCAACGAAGAGCAGATGAAAAAACCGGACAAAGTTTACATGCACAATACAAATTTATTGTATGCAATTGCACCAAACAATACGAGTAATTTAAATTTGCGCCAAACCTTCTTTTATAATCAGGTGGGGTATAAACACAAAATAAAAACATCGACAAAAGCTAACTTTTTGGTCGATAAGAACTACCACTTTATTGTTGGAGGAAGAAAAATTGAACCGGAGGAAGGCATTTATGCAGCTTCCGATGTTATAGAAACAGGTAATGGAAATAAAATACCTTTGTGGCTGTTTGGATTTTTATATTGAACGAAAATTAATTATAAACTATATACATAAATTAATACAAAAATGAGTAAGAAAAAGAGTTTCATTACATGCGACGGTAATTATGCGGCAGCGCATATGAGTTACATGTTTAGCGAGGTAGCATGTATCTACCCAATTACCCCATCTTCAACAATGGCCGAATATGTTGACGAGTGGGCTGCAAACGGAAGAAAGAATATGTTTGGTCGTCCGGTGCGTTTGGCCGAAATGCAAAGCGAGGGTGGTGCTTCGGGTGCTGTTCACGGTGCATTACAATCGGGTGCTTTAACGTCAACTTACACGGCTTCACAGGGATTGTTGCTAATGATTCCAAATATGTATAAAATAGCCGGCGAGTTATTACCTACTGTTTTCCACGTAAGTGCACGTGCAGTTGCAGCTCATGCACTCTCTATTTTTGGCGACCACAGCGATATTTATGCTGCACGTCAAACAGGATTTGCCATGTTGGGAGCCGGTTCGGTGCAGGAAGAGATGGATTTGGCCGGTGTAGCACATTTGGCTACCCTTAAATCAAGAATTCCATTCCTTGCTTTTTTCGATGGATTTAGAACTTCGCACGAAGTTCAGAAAATTGAAGCCATCGAGATGGAAGATATGTTACCACTTGTCGACATGGAAGCTGTTCAGGAATTTCGCAATCGTGCGTTAAATCCCGAAAACCCTGTTACTCGTGGAACTGCTCAAAACCCCGATATTTTCTTCCAGGCAAAAGAGGCGGCGAATAAATTTATGGATGCAGTTCCTGATATTGTTGCCGATTACATGGATCAGATTAGCGAGTTAACCGGACGTAAATACCGCCCGTTTAACTATTACGGACACCCCGACGCTGAAAATATTATTATTGCAATGGGCTCGGTTACCGAAACCATTCGCGAAACCATCGACCATTTAGCCGAGCAGGGTAAAAAAGTTGGATTGATAGCTGTTCACCTTTTCCGTCCGTTTTCAGCAAAACATTTTGTTGAAGCACTTCCCAAGTCGGTAAAACGCATTGCCGTACTCGACCGTGCTAAAGAGCCGGGAGCAGCAGGCGAACCACTTTATTTAGATATTCGTTCTCATTTTTACGGAAAAGAGAATGCGCCTATTGTAATTGGCGGTCGTTATGGTTTAGGATCGAAAGATACCACTCCATCGCAAATTATGTCGGTTTACGAAAACCTTGAAATGAACGAGCCAAAAGGCGACTTCACCATTGGTATTGTTGACGATGTTACATTTAAATCGCTTCCATTAAAAGAGGAAATTGACATTACTCCAAAAGGAACTTATCAGGCTAAATTTTACGGATTAGGCTCCGACGGTACTGTGGGTGCAAATAAAAACTCGATTAAAATTATTGGTAATGCCACCGATAAATCGTGCCAGGGATATTTCGAATACGACTCGAAGAAGTCAGGTGGATTTACCTGTTCGCACCTTCGTTTTGGCGAAAAACAGATTCGTTCTACCTACTTGGTAACTACTCCCGATTTTGTTGCATGCCATGTTCCTGCATACCTAAATCTTTACGATGTTTTAAAAGGGCTGAAAAAAGGAGGCTCGTTCCTGCTTAACTCAATTTGGGACGAGGAAGAGACAAAAAATCATCTTCCCGATAAGATGAAAAAGTATATGGCCGAGAACGAAATCAACTTCTACATCATTAACGGAACAAAGTTAGGCGAAGAGTTGGGACTCGGAACTCGTACCAATACAATTATGCAATCGGCATTCTTTAAAATTACCGGTGTAATTCCTTACGATGTAGCTGTAGAAGAGATGAAAGCAGCCATTGTAAAATCGTACGGTAAAAAAGGAGAAAACATTGTAAACATGAACTACGCCGCTGTTGAGGCCGGTGGTAAAAATGTTGTAAAAGTTGAAGTTCCTGCCGAATGGAAAAATATTGTTCTCGAAGGCGAAGAAGATAACAGCAACCGTCCGGAATACATTAAAAATGTTGTTGACGTAATTAACGGTCAACGCGGCGATTCGCTTCCGGTATCGACATTTGTAGGTTACGAAGACGGTACTTTCCCAATGGGAACCGCAGCATACGAAAAACGAGGTATTGCAGTAAACGTTCCCGAGTGGCAAGCCGAAAACTGTATTCAGTGTAATCAGTGTTCTTATGTTTGTCCGCACGCAGCAATTCGTCCGTTCTTGTTAGACGAGGAGGAAGCTGCCGGTGCTCCCGATGGTACTGCCGTAATACAAGCTGCTCCGGCCAAAGTATTTGGCGATTTGAAATTTAAAATTCAGGTGAGTGTGCTCGACTGTACCGGTTGTGGAAACTGTGCCGACGTTTGTCCGTCGAAAGAGAAATCGCTGGTAATGAAACCACTCGAAACTCAGCAGGAAGAGATTGCCCGTTGGGATTATATGGATAAAAATGTATCGATTAAAGATACCGTTGTCGATAAAACAAAATCGGTTAAGAATTCACAATTTGCTCAGCCACTGTTCGAATTCTCGGGAGCTTGTGCAGGATGTGGAGAAACTCCATACATTAAAACTGCCACACAACTTTATGGCGACAGAATGATGATTGCCAACGCAACCGGATGTTCTTCAATTTATGGTGGTTCGGCTCCGTCAACTCCATATACAAAAAATAAAAATACAGGTAACGGGCCGGCTTGGGCAAACTCTCTGTTCGAAGACAACGCCGAATACGGCTTTGGTTTTGCTGAAGGAGTTTCTGCTTTCCGTAACCGTTTGGAAGAGGTAATGACCGACGCCATTAATAACGGTGCAACCGAAGCAGAAAAAGCTGCGTTTACCGAATGGGTTGAAGGAAAAGATAACGCCGAGGCATCGGAAGCTGCATCGAAAAAAGTTTTGGAAGCAATTGCAGGTTCAACAACCGATTATGCAAAAGTAATTACCGACCTGAAACAGTACCTTGTTAAAAAATCGATTTGGGTATTTGGTGGCGACGGATGGGCTTACGATATTGGCTTTGGAGGTTTAGACCACGTTTTGGCAAGTGGGGAGGATATAAATATATTGGTGATGGATACCGAGGTGTACTCAAACACCGGAGGCCAGTCGTCGAAAGCTACACCAACCGGTGCTGTTGCAAAATTTGCTGCATCGGGTAAAAAAATCCGTAAAAAAGATTTGGGTGTAATGATGATGTCGTACGGTTATGTTTACGTTGCACAAGTTGCAATGGGAGCCAGCCAGTCGCAATATTTTAAAGCACTGAAAGAGGCTGAAGCTTATCCTGGTCCATCGTTAATTATTGCTTACTCGCCTTGTATTAATCATGGTCTGAGAGCAAGTATGGGCAAATCGCAAACCGAAGAGAAAAAAGCGGTAGAAGCAGGATACTGGTCGATGTTCCGTTACAATCCAATGTTGGAAGAGCAGGGTAAAAACCCGTTCCAGTTAGATTCTAAAAAACCCGATTGGAGTAAATTCCAGGAGTTCTTAAATGGCGAAGTTCGTTACACTTCTCTGAAAAAAACATTCCCCGAAGAGGCAAAAGTACTTTTCGAAGCTGCCGAGGAGAATGCAAAATGGAGATACAAATCGTACGAAAGATTTGCTGCTATGGACTTCTCGAAAGACGAAGAATAGTAAAAATAATTTCTATTGAGTATAAAAGCCGTTGCATTTGCAGCGGCTTTTTTTTTGTCTTTTAAAGAAAATTCTGATTAGAGGTATATCGTGTTGAATACTCGTTTTCGGTTACCAAACAACATGTATATTTTCCTGTGTTAATTTCGCTTAAAACCGCACGGTTCCTGCGTTAAATTATGTTAATCGACTTTGGAGTTTGATGCGATGTAATATACATTTGCGATGTAAAATTGAAGATATGGAAATGATATTAACTTACATTAACTTGTTCTTCGAATTTTTATTCCCAGTACAGT
>JALUZN010000445.1 GCA_027011835.1 Draconibacterium sp.
ATTTTACAGTGATTTAATTAATAAATTTATTTATCATTTGCCGATGATAAGTATAAGCCGGCAGTGTTGCCGCACTGCTGGCTTAATTTTATATCTTACCTTCGACCATTCTCTTTTTATTTTTATCTAATTTAAACAGTATTGTATCATTCTTTTGTATTGCTTTTATGGGCGAAATCCCCTCCATTAGTTTAATTATTTCATCAATCGATTCGTTGTTAATTGTAAATGTGTAGTGAATGTTTTTTACATCATCGCCTATTATAAATTTTTGGTTATAACGTACTTTCAAACGCTCTGCTAATTCTTCCAACGATTGATTGTAAATATTAATTACACCCTCTTTCCACGAGGTGAACTTCGATGTATTAACATTACTAACCTGAAGTTTCCTGTTTGTTTTATTAAAACTAGCCCGTTCGCCCGGTTTAATTTTATACGAAAAAGACTCAACGTTTTTATTGAGGAGCTCAATGGATCCTTTCTCTAGTACTACATCGATATGTTTCGAGCGGGGATATGCTGTAACATTAAATTCTGTTCCAAGAACTTTAACTTGTATCTCATTGCAACTAACAATCAGAGGCAACTCTGTATTTCTTGTCACTTTAAAATAGGCTTCTCCTTCAAGATTTATATTCCGATTTTTCGATGAAAATAAATTGCTGTACGTTATTTGTGAACCTGAGTTTAACCAAACCATTGAGCCGTCGGGAAGTTTAACTTTCGATATTTGGCCGCAATCTGCAATAACATTTGTAAAGAACTCGGGTGTAGAATTCTGGCGATTTGAGAATAAATAGATTAAACTTCCTATACTGAGAAGAAAGAAAAAGATGGCAGCAATCTTTAAAATCTGTTGTGTTTTAAATGTTTTCTGCCATCTACTAAAGCTTCTCTGCAACAAGTGAGCTTGAATTTTATTCCAAACTTCTTCACTACCGAAAGGAAGTTGTTCGCTATCCAAACTCTTTTTCCAATCTAAACTATAACTATTAAAAACTATGCGATTTTCTTTGTTACGCAACCATGCCAGAAGCTTTTCTTTCTCTTCTTTCGTTGCACGGTCTTCTAAATATTTTATTACTATCTCTTTCATATGCATTTCTAATAGAAGTACAGTTTTTCGTTTAAAACCCTACCTGATTTTTACATGAAACTTTAAAATATACATAGTAAGGTTTTGCGAATAAGCTTGGCCGGAGTAAGTTGATATTGGTCGGATTTGTATGCCCAAAGTTGCTTCGCCGCTAATTTTTATAATTTTGACTAAATTGAATTTATCGATCGATTAAAAAAGCGATTAAAACAAGTAATGTAGGGTATTGTAAAGTTAAAACTTTACGAATTTGTTGTTTCGATTTCGAAATATGTTTTTCAACCATTTTTATACTAATCCCCAGTTCTTCGGCAACTTCTTTCTGTTTTTTGCCTTCTATCTTACATTTTGTAAATACCAGTTTCATTTTATCGGGAAGTTCGTTTACAGCCTTTTGGAAAGACTCTATGAGCAACTCTTCAACACTCTTTTCTTCCTTATTGGTAAAATCTAATTGATATAAATATTGAAG
>JALUZN010000446.1 GCA_027011835.1 Draconibacterium sp.
CCCCCTAATTAAATTATCATGATAAAACGTACCCTCTATTTTGGCAATCCGGCTTACCTGAGTTTTAAAAACTCGCAATTGGTCATTAAACTTCCTGAAGTTGAAAAAAACGATTCTCTTCCTGAAGGTTTTAAAACAAGTGCAATAAAAACAATCCCGATTGAAGATATTGGAGTTGTTGTTTTAGATAACCAACAGATAACGGTTACTCAAGGATTATTGGCAGCTCTTTCGGAAAATAATGCCGTACTAATTAATTGCGATTTTAAACACCTGCCTTTCTCAATTATGCTGCCAACAGCGGTGCATAACAGTTATACCGAAAAGTTGCGTTTTCAGCTCGATGCATCGGTGCCATTAAAAAAGAACCTTTGGCAACAAACCATTGTTGCTAAAATTACAAATCAGGCACTGTTGCTCAAAAAACTCGGGATCGATGCTGAACGTTTGTACTATTTGGCAGGCATTGTAAAAAGCGGCGATGTGGAAAATTGCGAGGGTAGGGCAGCAGCTTATTATTGGAAAGTGTTGTTTGACTCCGAGTCTCGGCGTGACTCTGAGTCACACCGAAACTTAAGCTACGAACGATTTAAACGCCACCGTTACGGCGAGCCGCCCAACAACCTGCTTAATTATGGTTATGCAATTTTGCGTGGCGTTGTTGCACGGTCGTTGGTGGCAAGCGGACTGTTAACCGCTGTTGGAATTCATCACCGCAATAAATACAATGCCTACTGTTTGGCCGATGATATTATGGAACCATATCGCCCATTTGTCGACGAGTTGGTTTTGCAAATGGCTGCAGATGATGACGATTTGGAAAAACTGACTCCGATATTAAAACGTAAATTACTGCACATACCGGCAATCGATATTTTTATCGACAGACAAACAAGCCCGTTAATGGTGGGTATGCAACGTACTACAGCATCGTTAATGCAATGTTTTGAGGGTGAAGCTCGAAAACTAATTTATCCTGAACTTTTGGAAAAATGACCCGGTTAAACCGTTTAAACCAATATCGTATTATGTGGGTTTTTGTTTTTTTCGACCTGCCTACCGAAACAAAAAAAGACAGGCGAAATGCCTCACAGTTTCGTAAAAAGCTATTAAAAGATGGTTTTACAATGTTGCAATTTTCAATTTATATACGGCACTGTAACAGCCGCGAAAATGCATTGGTACATATTCAGCGTGTAAAATCAATTCTTCCGCCGAGCGGCGAAATAATAGTTTTTACACTAACCGATAAACAGTTTGGGATGATGGAGTTTTTTATGGGCGAGTCGGAAGCTGCCAGACCCGAAACTCCTCAGCAATTAGAATTATTTTAAAGTTACATCAAAATTGTCGGTGTCACTTCGAGTGAAAGTTGTATCGATATCAGAAATTGTCGGTGTCACTCTAAGTGACGCCGACAATGAACAATGAAATAAAAAACCGTCTGATTTTTAAAATCAGACGGTTACACAGTTTTACTTTTTTAATCCTGAATTGCGACCTAAGGTTTTGTACTTCAATTATTTATTAGAGAAATACTGTGTCAAAGATCGATAAAATACAATTTGAAAGCAATTCACAACCGGTAGGCTTCGCCCAGTTGATCATGAAGGACTGTGTCAAAGATCGATAAAATACAATTTGAAAGCAATTCACAACCTCCTCTGCTTTTCTTCTTTCCCGGTAGTCACTGTGTCAAAGATCGATAAAATACAATTTGAAAGCAATTCACAACAAATGTGGTATCGCTGTATTATTGGCGCATACTGTGTCAAAGATCGATAAAATACAATTTGAAAGCAATTCACAACAAAAAAGCAATTCAGAACAACACGGATTGTACTGTGTCAAAGATCGATAAAATACAATTTGAAAGCAATTCACAACAAGTCATTATTATATGCTTGTGATGTATATACTGTGTCAAAGATCGATAAAATACAATTTGAAAGCAATTCACAACCAAATGCCGGTGGTCTTTTTTAATAAGCCACTGTGTCAAAGATCGATAAAATACAATTTGAAAGCAATTCACAACTTTGTCTTTTTTCTTATCTTTCTTATCTTTACTGTGTCAAAGATCGATAAAATACAATTTGAAAGCAATTCACAACGTTGTCTTTGTTGTCAGCCTTTGCGCTGTACTGTGTCAAAGATCGATAAAATACAATTTGAAAGCAATTCACAACAAAATTACTACTATGAACTTAACACTACCTACTGTGTCAAAGATCGATAAAATACAATTTGAAAGCAATTCACAACTATGATGTATCACCTCATTGTGTTTTAGTACTGTGTCAAAGATCGATAAAATACAATTTGAAAGCAATTCACAACTGACCGTGGTTTGAATGTGAATGCAGACACACTGTGTCAAAGATCGATAAAATACAATTTGCCACATAGTGATGCCTACGGCAAAAGCAATTCAAAACAGAGATTACCATTGAACTACTTTGATTAATACTAAATTGAATTCAGTCTAATTATAATATTATTTAGTAAGGCAGCTTTCGGGTTTATTTTTGTTTTTTATATAAAAGTTTTTTAATCTTGTACCTGTGGAGCTTAAAAGAGTAATACGCGTCTGTGGAAAAGCGGGTTAGCGGTTCTTTTAAGCTCTTTTGCTTTTGTGTTAAAAACCCGAAAATACAATTTGCCATGTAGTGATGCCTACGGCAAAAACAATTCAAAATACTGCACCAATTAGCGGAATCCGGGAAAATAGTAAATTATAGATTACTTAAACTTTCGGACCGATGGGGCAATTTAAAACATAACGAATCGGCTTTCTTCCGTACACTTTGGCTTGCCTAAAAACGTTTGCCCAAATCCGGTTCATCGCGACGGCCTCGGTAGGAGAGCCGGAAAACAAGCCATAACAACGTTAAAAAAAGCACAAAAAAAAGGAGCAAAACTCAGTTTTACTCCTTTAACTATTTTAATTAACAAACAGCGAACTGTCTGTTACATTATTTTTACTTTACTCGGCAACAACTTCAAATTCAAAGTCAACAACAACTTGTTTATGAAGTTTAATTTTTGCAGTAAATTTTCCCACTTCCTTAATGCTGTCTTCCGGCAGTTTAATCTGTTTGCGGTCAATATTAAAACCTTTCTTATTAATGGCTTCAGCCAATTGAATGGTATTTACCGAACCAAATATTTTACCCAAAGTACTGGTTTTTGCACCAATTTTAACTTTCTTGTTCACTAGTTGCTCTGCAATTTTATTCGCTTCGGCAATAAGTTTTGCCTCTTTATGAGCACGTTGTTTCGTATTCTCAGCTAAAATTTTCTTTGCCGAATCAGTAGCTACAGTAGCCATTTTTTTCGGAATTAAGAAGTTACGTGCGTAACCGTCTTTTACGTTTACAATATCGTCTTTACTTCCTAAACGATCAACGTCTTGTGTTAATATAATTTCCATTTCAATTCCTCCTTATTTCATCATGTCGGTTACAAATGGCAATAAAGCAATTTGGCGGGCACGTTTAATAGCCTGGCCAACTTTACGCTGATATTTTAACGAAGTTCCTGTAATACGACGAGGTAAAATTTTACCTTGTTCGTTCAAAAATTTCTTTAAAAACTCAGGATCTTTGTAATCTACATATTTAATTCCGTTTTTCTTGAAACGGCAATACTTTTTCTTTTTAACCTCTACTGACGGTGGAGTCAGGTATCTAATTTCGCTTCCTTGTGCCATCTTTTAAGCCTCCTTTTTTTCTGTTTTTTCTTTCTGAAGTCTCTTTCTCTTAGTACTGTACTCAATCGCATACTTGTCGAGTTTTACGGTCATAAACCGTATAATTTTCTCGTCGCGACGGAAGTCAGTTTCAATTTTCGCAATTAACGAAGGTTCGGCCTTAAATTCAAACATGTGATAAAAGCCTGTCGATTTTTTCTGGATTGGGTAAGCCAATTTTTTCATTCCCCAACTCTCTTCATGAATCATATCGCCACCGTAGCCGGCAATTAAATCCCTGAACTTTTTTACCGCTTCCTTTACCTGTGGCTCAGATAAAACGGGAGTACAAATGAAAACGGTTTCATACTGGTTCAACATAAATACTAATTTTTAATTAAACAATTTTGTTTTTCGAGGCGCAAAAATAGAAATAAAAAGTTACTTATCAAACAATTTCCACAAATACGTTTCCTCTTGTTAACTTATTAATAATTAGTATTGTTAATGTCTCTGTTTTTTATGCCGGCAGCCGGGCTATCCGTTTTAGTTGCAACCTCAAACTCCTTGTTTTGTAAAAGTGCCGGCGGCTTTCTCCGGCAGCCTCCACCACTTAACAAAACATAGTCGTTTGCCGCTGCAAGCTGCCACTTCTATCCCTGCCGGAGGCCGTGCTCTTTGGCTTGCCCCAAATCCGGTTCGCAGCGACGGCCTCGGTCGGTGAGCCGGATAACAAGCCATAACGACGTTAAAAAAATACTGTTGTTTGAGGAGCTCCAATGTATTGGAGGGAGTTCAGGATTTTTAGTCGTTATTGCGTAGCTTTTCCGAGCGAAGCGAACGCAGCCTTGGGTTTTTTGTTTACTTTTTTGTGCTAAGCCAAAAAGTAAAATCCGCCCGATAGGGCAACCCTATTAACATAGCTATAATAAAGATAATTCTTAATAGTTTTGTGATTCTTTGATATTAATTCCTAAAGTTTCATATTTTAACAGGTTTAATTATTTTCTATAACGTACCCAAATTAAGCACAACGGTTTTGTATGTGGAATGCGGGATTAAAAGTGATGAACTTTCAAAACCGCACGGAGCCAATTCGTTTATTCATAATTTCAAATTTTCCGTCAAATCGTCAAAGACGGATTAACGGAGTTGTAGCAACGCCAAACAGTTCGATTACCTACAAAAACATGTATTACATTTAGCTTTTGATGGCAATATCTGTTTTATTCACGGTAAACTTTTACCATTTCCCTGATTGTTTTGCAGTGAAATCTTTTATGTGTAATTTAAGAATAATTACATTGTCAACTCCTTTTATTTAATATTCTTTGAGTTCCAGGTTCTCTTAATTTTCCTTATAAACAGGTTTATTTTCCATATCGTAAATCATAGTAGAAACATCAACTCTAAACCATTTTTTAAACATTTTATAGGTACGTTTTTTAGGCCACTCTTTTTTATTAATATGCCAATCATCAAGCTCCATCATAAAAAACTTATCAAACTTCTTTTTCAACCATTGCTCTAAATCGTCAATATCATTATCTACAAGATAGATATTTGGTTCGTCAATTTCATAAATAGGATCTTCAGGATATAAGGCATTTAACCAATCGAAAAATGGTTGAAGTGGCTTTATTACAATAGCATATCTATTAATATAAGCTTCTTCATAATTGGTCTCTTCTGGAAAAGATTCTGGCTGTTCTTCCATAAGTTTGGCGAAAAATGCTTCTTTTTCTTGTGTTAATACAGTAAGTATCCTCTCTCCATTTTTTTCTTCTAAGAAAAAATCATCGATAAACCTATCGAAAGAGGCAAACTTTTTCTTCTTTAAGTCTATCATCTTTTTTAAGATAGTATTTTCAGGTTCAGGAAATGGGTCTGAAGACAATAGATTTGCAAATTCTTTTTTAGGTATTACTTGGCTCATACAACCCAAATTCCATGCGTTACATCCAAAACTAATTATATCCTCAATATCCATATCGGCAGGAAAATCATTCTCAAAAGGTTTAATTAGGTCGTTAATCAATACAGAATATTTTTGTCCTTCGTTCTGAACAATAGTTTTTCCTGAAAACAGATCTATTACTTTGTTTTTCATTATCTAACTGTTGGTTTATGATTTTAATATATAAGGTGGGTTCTAAAAATTAGTTTTTTTCAATTTTTGACTTGATAAAATCGCAGAACCCTTTAACG
>JALUZN010000447.1 GCA_027011835.1 Draconibacterium sp.
ATTTAGTTCAATAAAATCTAAATCTTTATCATCAAGAGTATAGTACTCAGAAATCTTTGCTGTCAATTTTTCTACGATAAAGTCCAATGATGTGTCTATCGCTTCTAAAAAACCTATTTCTGTATTTGCAGTCATTTTGTTTAATTAAGCCTAACTGTATGTTATGTGTTTAATTGTTTTTCAGCAGACCCCAATTAAATTGTGTTTAGAACTTTGTCAGCACATCTTTAACTGCATCTTTATGAACGGTAAATCCCATCATTTTCAGTTTTATATAATCTTCGCTAAAAAAGTAATAACCAAAATTTGGATTTTCCTCGCCCACATTGCGCGAACCCGAGCTCGAATCTTTAATTAAATACCAGTCTTTCCCGGTATTTTTATAGTTTTCGAGAATACCAATCAAGTGCATTCCGTGGTCGTCGGTAGTAGTTCCGTTCGAAAACCGGAACTGGCGTGCATCTTCATTAATATATTCCGACGGGATATCGTAATCGGGAATTAATGCACAGTTGGTTTCGCGACTAAATCCACTTTCCGAAACATCGCCGCCAATACTCACCGTGTACCCCGACTTTATTGCATTTTTAAGAATATCCATAAAATTATCGAGCGGAACATTGTAATACTCTTTACTGTGCCACCAGTTGTCGGGAACAGAATATTCTACTTTTTGCCAATACGGTTCTTGTTTATACGAAAGAATCTCAACAAACTCATTGGGGTCAATTTTCAAATAATCTTTCAAATAGCTTTTAGGTGTATATTGCACCCCGTCAACTTCAAAATTTTCAGGAGGCACGCCAATATAATGGTTTAGAATATCCTTAATTGTTGCTAATCCTGTTTCAACATTCCACGCATTCGATGTTTTTAATGAGTTAAGAAATGCGGTCATCTCTTTTGCCATTTGTGCATGCGAATGAAATTTCCGGTTGTGTAATAGTCCGGTATATTCGCTTGCCGGACACGCTCCGTATTTATTCATAATCCTTTTTACGGCATTCCCTTCCGAGCCTTCGGCAAATACCGAGTTGCCACGCTCCTCGATAAACCGGCGTGCTTTTTCAACATACTCCCAGTAAACCGTGTAAATCTCCGACAACTCTACCTTCTTTCCTGTTTGTCTGAAAATATCTGACTCGATAAACGAAGTTGTTGAAAAGCACCAACATGTTCCTGCATTTCCCTGCGATTCGGTTGGCTGACACCACTCCGTTTTATATAAACTTCTGTCGGTTGGCAAATCAATATTCGATTGATCCATTATAAATCGCTTATAAGGTTTCTTCGGTTCTAAACTGTTGTTTACCGCATTTACATCTTTCAAAATCGATTCGTAATAGTAACCTTTCCCTTTTTCGTAAGTTATAAACTTTGCCTTACTGGTGTTGGGCTGCGCTTTTAAGGCAACAAAAGCAAAAACCAAAGCAGTGCTTATTAAAAGTTTTCTCATTATTAATTATTTTTAAAAAAGTTTATTTTCCATGATTCCACCCTTGAGCTTCCAGCGGAATTGCAGAACCCGCTGCAGTAACCAAATTGGCTCCCTCCGAAACTTCGGT
>JALUZN010000448.1 GCA_027011835.1 Draconibacterium sp.
GGTTGAAAGTAGCAATGGAGACAGGAGAATAGGAGGTTATTTTAACATCAGCTGAACTTTTTTCAAAGCATTAATAAAAGTATCAACCTCCTCTTTTGTATTGTACATGGCAAACGAAATACGCGCTGTGCTCTGTATCCCAAAGTGTTGCATCACCGTGTCGGCGCAGTGGTGGCCGGTGCGCAGGGCAATTCCCATTTTATCGAGCAACATTCCTAAATCGTACGCATGAACTCCTTCGATATTAAACGATATTACGCTCGACTTTTTTTTCGCCTCACCATAAATTTCCACCCCTTCAATCTCTTTTATTTTTGAAGTTGCATAAGTTAGAAGCTTGTGTTCCCAATTGGCAATATTCTCCAATTCCGTTTCCAAAACAAAATCGATAGCAGCTCCAAAAGCAATAACGCTGGTAATATTTGGCGTGCCCGCTTCAAATTTATATGGCAACTCGTTAAATGTTGTTTTTTCGAACGATACTTCCGAAATCATCTCGCCACCACCCTGATACGGAGGCATTTTGTCGAGCCACTTTTTTTTGCCGTATAAAATGCCAACGCCGTTTGGCCCATATAGTTTATGCGCCGAGAAGGCATAAAAATCGGCATTCAATTCCTGTACATCAATTGTAAGGTGTGGTACTGCCTGTGCGCCATCGACCAAAACAGCCACTCCGTTTGCATGCGCAATTTTTGTAATCTCCGGAATCGGATTTATTGTTCCCAAAACGTTCGAAACGTGTGCAACGGCAATTAGTTTTGTTTTCGGATTAATAAGTTCGGGAAGCCTTTCTATTTGTAAATCTCCATTGTCGGCAAACGGCAGTTTAACCACTTTTGCCCCTTTTCGTTGGGCAGCCAGTTGCCACGGAACAATGTTGGAGTGGTGCTCCATTTCCGAAACAATTATCTCGTCGCCGGCAGATAAAAACTTTTCGCAAAACGAGCTGGCTACCAAATTAATACTTTCGGTTGTTCCCTTTGTAAAAATAATCTCCTCCCGGAATTCAGCATGAATAAACTGCTGTATTTTATCGCGCACCGCCTCGAAATCTGCCGTTGCTTTGTCGGCCATAAAATGTGCAGCCCGGTGAATATTCCCGTAGTAGTTGTTATGAAGTTGTTCCTCTTTCATAAGTACCTGCACCGGTTTTTGTGCCGATGCCGCACTATCGAGGTACACCAACGGTTTGTTGTAAACCTGCTGGCTTAATACGGGGAAATTGGCTCTTATTTTTTTTATGTCGTAGTTCATTGTCGTAATTATTGAACTGGTAATTTCTAATTTACGAGCTCAACACAAAGGTGCAAAAGATTTTGTAATAATTTGGAGATGTATATTAAAGATTCGATTCGTTTCATCATGAAAAATGTAAAAAAGTACTTCTTCTGTTTTTAGAGTAAAAAGAGCGGTACTGTTTTAGGTGAATAAAAATATATGATTATCCGTATTTATACCCAAACTCGTTTTTATAACTCACGCATGCCACTAAAAGCCGGTTGAACAATGCTTCTCCGTGATATCTTCGATTAAATTTATAACAAAATTCGTCAAGAT
>JALUZN010000449.1 GCA_027011835.1 Draconibacterium sp.
GGCTTCAACTAAGGCTTTATATTGATTGTGTTGCAATGTCATTTTATTTTAAAATAATTAAACCGCAAAGATGAAATTATTTTTTAATCCACCTACTTTTCAAGGTGATCCATTTTCTGATGTATTCAAAAAATATAAATCGTGAAGTTGTGAGGTTGGCCTTATTCGCATTTCTGTTCTCGTGGTTGGGCGATGTACTGTTGATGTTTTCGAACCGGCTCCCGCAATTCTTTATTTTTGGTTTGGCATCGTTTTTAGTTGCTCAAACCGGCTATGTTTTTCTTTTCCGTAAAACCATAAATCTTTCGGGTAAAAAGCCTTTTCTGAAAAAGAAACCTTACTTTCTGATTTTCTATATTGCCTATGGATTAATTGTGTACATAGCGCTTTTCAATCGGCTCGATTCTGTTTTGCGCATTGCCGTATTTATTTACATGTCTGCTTTACTGGGAATGTCGTCGATGGCTTTAAACCGCTTTGGGAACGGGCATCCGGTAAGTTTTTCTTTGGTTTTTGCCGGCTCGCTTCTTTTTGTTTTTTCCGACACAATGATTGCAATAAACCGCTTTTTAGTTCCTGTTCCATACGAAGGAATACTTGTTATGTCGACTTATATGGTCGCACAATATTTAATTATGCGGGGATTGCTGAAACAGTACGAGTAAAATTATGAATCAATTCAACTTTCGGGGCGATGGGACAATTTAAAATTTAATAAATCAGCTTTTCTCCTGCCGGAGGTCATACTATTTGGTTTGATTTAAGGTATATGCAGAAATTTGGTTCGCAGCGACGGCCTCGGTCGGTAAGCCGGAAAACAAGCGATAACGACGTTAAAAAATTACTGCTGTTTGAGGAGGTTACGACGAGTTCAGTAATTTTAGTCGTTATTGCGTAGCTTTTCCGAGTGAAGCGAACGCAGCCTTGGGCTTTTTGTTTACTTTTTGGGCTAAGCCAAAAAGTAAAATCCGCCCGATAGGGCAAAAGTAACAACATGGTACCCCTCTTGACCGGCACCACAAAAGTTAAATGCCCCTATAAATCTATTTAAATTGAATCAAGCCGAAGAATGAAGTGAGCCGAACTCACTCAGAATAAAACCTAATCACCTTTTTTATTGCTTCGCGGCACACCGGGCAAAAACTTTTGGCTTTGTTGCTTTTCATCCGGCAATCGATAAACGGGCTGTAAATTCCTTTACTCATATAGCCGCCGCCTTCGTACACTCCCACGGTATTTTTGTATTTTTCTTCCCGGGGTGTCGGAACCGGAACCGAGTCGGGCACCATGTTTTTCCATTTCGTGTTAAAGTTTACAAGTGTGGTTAAGTTGGGTTCCCAGGGTTCAATATCTAAATTATAAAAGTTCTCGTAGGCAACTTCCGAGGTGTAATATTCGTCGCCCAGACCGGCAAATCCGTGTCCGAATTCATGAACAAAAACCTCTTTTGTGAGTTGATTGTCGGCGGTGCAAACCGTAACAAAATTGTAGAATCCACCTCCGCCGTAACGTTTGGTATTCACTAAAATATAGATAAAATCGTACGGTGCAGCCGCGGCGGCATCGTAAACACTTTTCATATCGGTAACTGTTAAATATCGCGAAATATCGAAAGTGTAAAACGACGAATTGAAATGAGTGTTTTTATAAATTCCCTCTCCGGGCACATCGGTTCCCGACTCAACCGAAGGTGTTAAAACGGCAGTAATATTAAAGTTCTCCTTCTCCGATTTAAACGGTTCTTCCATAAACAGGTAATCGGTAACCCGTTTCGCATCGGCAATAAATTTTTCCATTTCCGAAATTGTATATCCTTCGGCCAGAATAACCAAATCGACCTTGTTTTTGCTCTCTCCGTTATTCATTATTTTAACCGTTTTATACGGAGTGGGCATCTCTTTTAAAATAAAATAATCTTTCGGGTCGATTTCGGTTTTATAAATTGTTTTAAATTTTCCACTCCATTGGCGTGCATCTATTTCGAGGCGCACTTTTTGTTTCGGGAAAGGGAATATTGCTGCCTGATAAAATGTTTTATCGTGCACTTTTGCTTCTGCTGTGGTTTGCCACTCCTGAAACAAAGTGCTGAATCCTTTCTTGAAAATTAAACTGTCCGACTGTAAATCGAAAACCCGATAACGATAGGAACCGTAGTTGAATGTGTCGATAAGATTTTTTTTCGAGCCACCCCAGAAGGGTTCCTGTTTAATTTGTTTCGGATATACAGTTGCTGTATTGTTGTTGCCTCCCAGTAAAAAATCGAACCGTAACGATTTGTCGATAAAATAATTATCGAAGTTTACCTGTGTAAAACCAAAAATTGGAAAACTTATAAGAATAAACAGAATCTTTAGTTTCATTTCGAGCGCATTTGTTATTTTTGGCTCAAAATAATAATTATTAGTAAATAAAAGTATGAGATCAGTTTATTTGTTTCTTCTCGATTATATGCGGGAAACCGGCGGAATGGGCGATTATGCAAAGCCGATGGCTGCATTTGTAAGTGTTGTAATCATCTTAATTGCTGCATGGTTTGCTCACTTTTTAACCCGGCAAATTATTTTGCGTATTGTTCACCGGGTTGCTAAACGTACAAAAACAATTTGGGACGACATTTTGGTGAAAAACAAAGTCTTTCGTGGTTTAGCGCATTTGGTTCCTGCCTTTATAATTTTCTTTACGGCAAATTTCTCGTATCCCGAACTGCATCAGAAATTAAGCGAATTAGACCCTGCAACATTGAACTCTTTGTCGGTTGATTACTATTTCTCGTTGGCAGGATTTATCGAGAGAATGGTTCGAATCTATTTCATTGCTATTATTGTCTTTGTCTCAAATGCAGTGTTAAACTCTGGTTTGGAAATTTACAATACAACCGAATATGCACACCACCGCCCCATAAAAGGCTACATTCAGTTGGTAAAAATCTTAGTCTTTTTTATGGCAGCAATTTTAACCATTGCCGCTCTTCTTGGAAAGGACCCGACCGTGCTTCTTGCCGGTTTAGGAGCGCTGGCCGCAGTTCTTATTTTGGTTTTTAAAGATACCATTCTTGGCTTTGTGGCTTCTATTCAGCTCTCGGCAAACGAAATGGTGCACATTGGCGACTGGATAGCAATGAAAAGTCATGGAGCCGACGGAACTGTTATTGATATTACATTAAACACCGTTAAAGTTCAAAACTGGGATAAAACCATCTCAACCATTCCAACCTATGCGTTGGTTTCAGAGTCGTTTAACAACTGGAAAGGAATGGAAGAGTCGGGAGGACGAAGAATTAAACGCTCGGTTTCTATTGATATGGGAAGCATTAAATTTTGCGATGCTGCGATGCTGGGGCGATTCGAAAAATTCGATTTAATTCGCGACTATGTCATTCAAAAAGAGAATGAACTGAAAGAACATAATCGTAAATTTAATATATCTGACGAAGATTATATTAGTGGCCGCCACCAGACAAATGTTGGAATTTTTAGGAAATACCTCGAAGTTTATTTGGAACAACATCCAAAAATAAACTTAAATATGACATTCTTAGTGCGGCAACTTCAACCCACCGAAAAGGGTTTGCCGATAGAAATTTATGTATTCTCGAAAGATCAGGAGTGGGCAAATTACGAAGCAATCCAAGCTGATATTTTCGATCATATTTTTGCCGTTGTTCCTGAATTTGAGTTGAAAGTTTTCCAGGAGCCAACCGGTGCAGATATTACGCAAATTGGCAAAACAAATCCGGCAAAATAGCAAGTTTGTATAGTGGTAAAAACAGAGCCTAGCTTACAAATTGTAATAATTATTGCAATTTTTATGCGTTTGACTTTGTTTTTGTAAATATTTTGTAGCTTTGTTTGTTAATTTGAAACTATACGCAATTTGCAACTATGGAAACTAAAAATTTTTCGGAGCAGGAAGCTGCTAATATCGACGAATTAGATGAGAAGATTCTTAAGCTGATAACTAAAAATGCAAGAATTCCATTTTTAGAAGTAGCCAGAGAGTGTGGCGTTTCGGGTGCTGCTATCCATCAGCGTGTTCAGCGGTTATTAAACATTGGTGTTGTTACAGGAAGCGAATTTATTGTAAGTCCACAAAAATTAGGATACAATACATGTGCTTATATGGGGATTTACCTCGAAAAGGCCAACTATCACAAGCAGGTTGTCGATGCTTTGCGTAGCATTCCGGAAGTGGTAGAGTGCCATTACACCACCGGGCAATATGCCATTTTTGTTAAAATTCAGACCAAAACAAATAAACATCTGAAACGACTTATTGATAACGAGTTGCAGGGGGTTGAAGGAATTGCACGAACGGAAACCTTTATTTCGCTTGAAATGGATTTTAAGCGTCAGGTTCCAATAAAATAAAATAAAAGCCGGCAGTTAACCGGCTTTTTTATTGAACTATTTTTTGTAAACAAAATCGTACGATTCGTCGTGCTGACTAATATCCAGCCCTATTTTTTCGCCGTGTGGCGACACTCTGAGCGGAACCAACATATCGGTAATTTTATACATCAGTAACGAGCCCCCAAATGTAAATCCTCCCACAATAACTAATGCCAGCAGATGGTACAAAAATGTCGTAGTTTCTCCGTGAATTAAGCCTACATTTTCTGCAAAAACTGCCGTTAAAATCATTCCTGTAATTCCTCCCATTCCATGCGCAGGAAATACATCGAGAGTATCGTCGAGCCTCGATTTTGTGCGGAGTGTAATGGCATAATTACTAATCATTGCAGCAGCTACTCCAATAAATACACTGGCTCCAACGCTTACAAATCCTGCGGCAGGAGTAATGGCAACCAATCCTACAACCAATCCTACTGCAGCCCCAACAGCCGAAGGTTTTTTCCCTTTTGCCGCATCGTAAAAAATCCAGGTTAACATGGCTGCTGCCGATGCTGTATTTGTATTCAGCAATGCTTTTGCCGCAACGGCATTGGCTGCCAGTGCCGAACCCGCATTAAATCCAAACCAACCAAACCAAAGCATTCCCGCACCAAGTAAAATAAAAGGAATATTGGCCGGCCTAATCTCTTTATTTGCATCTTTTCTTCGGCCTAAGAAAATTGCTCCCGCAAGAGCTGCAAAACCGGCCGACATGTGTACCACTGTTCCTCCGGCAAAATCTAAAACTCCCCAGTTTCGGAGAAAACCGTTAGGGTGCCAGGTCCAGTGGGCAAGAGGTGCATATATAAATACCACAAAAAGAACCATAAAAAGCATGTAAGCTCTGAATCTTACTCTGCCTGCAAACGAGCCGGTAATAAGTGCCGGAGTTATTATTGCAAATTTTAACTGAAACATTGCAAAAACAATAAAAGGAAATGTGGGAGCAAAATCGGGGTGTGTGCCACCGCCAACTCCTCTAAACATAAAAAATGTAAGCGGGTTTCCAAAGAGCCCAAATCCTTTTGGTCCGATACTCTCTCCAAAAGCAATGCTGAAACCTACAACCACCCATAGAATACTAACAATTCCCATGGCAATATAACTTTGCAACATGGTTGAAATTATATTGCGCGATTGTGCCATTCCGCCATAAAATAGTGCGAGACCCGGTGTCATTAATAATACAAGTCCTGTTGCAGTTAACATCCATGCCGTATCTCCCGGAGAGATATTTGAGTAATCTTGTTCTCCCAGTCCCGTGGGAATGATAATTCCGAGGATTGCAACAACAAATAAAAAACCTAATACCAACCACCAGCTTACTGAATTTCTCATGTTTAAATATTTTAAGATTTAATTATGGGGCAAAAATATAAATTTCATATAAAAAACAATTATACATACGCAATAAATAGGGGTTAAAATAATATTTTAGTGTTTTTCAACAAATATAGTCACAATAAAATGGGGTACATTTATTTTATTGTGTAT
>JALUZN010000450.1 GCA_027011835.1 Draconibacterium sp.
ACCACTTTTTCAGGTGAATATCCTTCACAAATACTTTTTAAACAGAGGCGAGAATGAGTACTTCACAATGAGCGAAAACGACAAAATTAAACAGCTCGATAAATACGATTTTAATACATTCTTTTCAGTTTATCCTACTACTGAAACTCAGAAAAAACTAAAGGGCTACAATTTGGTTTTTAAGCCACTAAATAGCACTTTTACAGTGTGGAGCAAAGTAACGGGAACAAATAAAAACAAACCGTTTATTGCATTCGATAACGATTTGTCTTTTACCTTTTTAGTAAAACAAAAAGAGTCGGCATTTTTTAACTATTCAAATTTGAAACTGGAGAATGCCGGTAAAATCTATTACTTTTCGAACAGAAAACCTGCCTCCGAACCCGGCACTTTCAGGTTAATCAATCTTGCCGGAAATACAAATTGTGTTAATCAAAAATATGTTTTATCCGAAAATTCAATAAAAGCGGAACTGGACAAACTTACTGTTCGCGAAAAAGTAAATCTGTTTGGAATAATCCGTATTTATATAAAAGCCGACAAATCGGTTCAACACATCACCAATAGTTTGGGAAGAATTAAGAATCCGCATAAAATTTTTGAGCTTCTTTTTGATAACAGAAAAACTACCTGGCGCTATATTTTCGATAGCGACCAATCTTGCAACGGAACCGACGATGTAATAAAGGAAGCCGGAAATGCAAAAATATTAATTACAAAAAAGGTTCAGCCGCTTACACAAAAAGGATTTGTTTCAATACAACTGAATGGAAAAGAGCTACCAAATCCCGATGCACGACTTATTAAACCCGATACTTCGAGTAGTAAGTATTATTCTGAAATATATATGTAAAATTTAAATTAAAAATTATGGCTACAACATTCAAAACACCAGGCGTTTACATCAGGGAGATTTCAAAATTTCCTCCCTCGGTGGCGCAAGTAGAAACCGCTATCCCTGCCTTTATTGGCTACACCGAAAAAGCAACGAAAGATAATGTTTCGCTGACAAATGTTCCAACAAGAATTACTTCGTTGTTAGAATACGAACAATATTTTGGAACCGCCGACAAGGAAAAAGGAATTAGCGTTACAATTACCGACACCTACAACTCGGGCCAACTTTCGCGCGATATTGTTGTTACTGACCCGGCTACTAAATCGAAATTCTTAATGTATTACTCGTTGCAGATGTTTTTTGCTAACGGAGGTGGTGCTTGCTACATTATCTCGGTTGGCGATTACAGTGGTACAACACCCAGTAAATCGGAACTCGGAGCAAGTGGTGGTCTGGGAAAACTTGCAAAAGAAGACGAACCTACATTAATTGTTTTTCCCGATGCAACGGGCATTGCAACTGTTGCCAATTTTTATGGCCTGTACGAAGATGCTTTAAAACAGTGCAATAAACTGCAAGATCGTTTTACTATTATCGATACCTACAATCAGTCTTCAACATTTGCCGAAACATTGCGAACAAACATTAGTCTCGACACCAGTTATCTAAAATACGGAGCAGTTTATTACCCTTGGCTAAAAAGTACATTGCCATATATTTACAACGAGGCCGATGTTACAATAACTCATACCGAAGTGTCGGCACCGAGCGGCACTACCGATTATAACGGGAAATTAAACGATTCGGCTTTAATCGCAAACACCGAGTTGTATAATCAGATAAAAACAGAGCTGAATAAATTAACAGTAACACTTCCGCCGTCGGCAGCAGTAGCAGGAATTTATGCCCGGGTTGATAGCAATCGTGGCGTTTGGAAAGCTCCTGCAAATGTCGGAGTAATGCAGATAATAGGCCCCGATAAAAAAGTAACCAACGATGAACAAGATGGTTTAAATCTTCATACTTCCGGAAAATCAATTAATGTAATTCGAACTTTTGCCGGTCGCGGAACACTGGTTTGGGGAGCCCGAACATTAGCCGGTAACGACAACGAATGGAGGTATATTCCCGTTCGTCGCTTTTTTAATATGGTCGAAGAGTCGGTGAAAAAAGCAACAGAACAGTTTGTTTTCGAACCGAATGATGCAAATACTTGGGTGAAAGTTCGTGCAATGATTGAAAATTTCTTAACCCTGCAATGGCGTGCCGGAGCACTTGCCGGAGCAAAACAAGACGACGCATTTTATGTTCGCGTTGGATTGGGGCAAACAATGACCGCACAAGATATTCTTAACGGGTATATGCACGTCGAAATTGGGATGGCAGCAGTTCGCCCGGCCGAATTCATTGTTTTAAAATTTTCTCATAAACTTCAGAAATCGTAATAATTAAAAATCTCATATTATGGCAACAAATTATCCATTGGTGAAGTTCCATTTTCAAGTTGAGTGGGGCGGAACAAAAATAGGTTTTACCGAGGTTTCCGGATTAGATGTGGAAACCGAAGTCATTGAATATCGAAATGGGGCAAGCCCCGAATATTCGAAAGTAAAAATGCCGGGAATGCAAAAGTTTAGCAACATCACCTTGAAAAGGGGAACATTTGCAACCGACAACGAGTATTTTGCCTGGTGGAATACCGTAAAACTTAATACCATAGAACGACGCGACATTACCATTAATTTACTGAATGAAGAGCACGAGCCGGTGGTTACCTGGAAGGTAAAAAATGCCTGGCCAACTAAAATTCAGGCAACCGATTTAAAGGCCGATGGAAATGAAGTGGCCATTGAATCGATGGAAATAGTGCACGAAGGATTAATCATTCAAAACGAGTAAAAATGGCCAACTATTATCCTCCTTTGGGATTTCATTTTAAAGTTGAATTCGATAATATCGATGGCGAATTTGAATTTCAGTCGGTGTCGGGATTGTCGGTAACACTCGAAACCGAAGAGATTGCCGAAGGGGGAGAAAACAGGTTTAAGCACAAGTTACCGGTAAAAACCAGTTATCCGAAACTCGTATTAAAACGAGGGGTGTTGGTCGATTCTGCACTAATAAAATGGTGTAGAGAGGCGGTGGAGAATTTTAATATTACACCAACCGACATTGTAATTAGCTTGTTGAACGAGGAGCATGAGCCGTTAATGACGTGGAATGTAGTACACGCTTATCCTGTAAAATGGGGTGTTTCTGATTTTAATGCCGAAGAGAGTAAAATGGTAATTGAAACCATTGAACTGGCTTACAACTATTTTAAAATTCAATAGAATGCCAATTGAAATAAAGGAGCTGCACATAAAAATTAATGTCGACGAGGGTTCTGAAAGTTCTAGTCCGGAAACTTCGGAAATGAATGATAAGGATAAAATTATTGAGGCGTGTGTTGAACAGGTAATGGAAATTCTTGCAAAAAAAGAGGAACGGTAATGTGTTTGGTGGAGAATAAATTCAATTTATCCTGTCATTTCAAGTGGCTACCCGTTTTTCAATGGACAAATGAGGAAATGACAGAGATTCTGAAATAAATTCAGAATGACGTTCTAAGTAATCCTATTTGTATAGGACGTCACCCTGTCCGTCAACTGACGGATTCAGGGTCTTATGACGGTTTGAACCACGTTCTAAACAGATTTGTGAATTTAAAAGAGTGAACTAAAATGAGTGGCGAGTTAATAAAACTTAAGATAAAAGCTTATAGCGATGCACAGTTTTCTACTGAAGTTGCAAACGGTGAGTTTAAAACGTTATTGAATCCTGAAAAGTACAGCTATAAGTATAAAATTGAACAGAACGAGCAACAAGCTTCAGGCACAAGTTCGTCGGCACCTCGATTTAACAAAGTTCCGCCCGAAGATTTAGACCTCGAATTTGTGTTCGACCGAACAGGAGTTATTGTCGACTACGGTTCGCCGGCAAGTACTACCGACGATAAAGTTTACAAAGACGAAGGAAATGGTGTAATCGACGATATTGAAACTTTTAAACGGGTTGTTTTCGATTATAATGGCGACGAGCACCGTCCTAATTATCTGATAATTTCGTGGGGAACGTTGCTCTTTAAAGGAACACTCTCGGAAATGGACGTTACTTTTAAATTGTTCAAACCTAATGGATTGCCGCTGCGGGCAACTGCAAGAGCAAAATTTAAAGGGTTTATTGAAGACAATTTAAGGGTGGCAATGGAAAATAACAGCTCGCCCGATTTAACTCATATGCGTATTGTAAAGGAGGGCGACACGTTGCCGCTTATGGCATTTCGAATTTATGGAGACCCGAAATATTATATCGAAGTGGCAAAAGTAAACCACATAACAAACTTTAGAAAATTGAAAACGGGACAACAAATTTTTTTCCCACCAATAAAAAAAGCAAAATAGATTATGCCCGAAGAACGAACGATAAATACTTCGAGGTCGGCCGACCTGATTACAAAAAAAATTCTGATTGAAGGCGAAGAACTTTCATCGGTATTTCAGGTGCTGAATATTGTGGTTGAAAAAGAGATTAACCGCATTTCAACTGCCCGAATTATTCTGTCCGATGGTGATCCGGCTACGCAGGAATTTGCGCTAAGTAATCAGGATTTATTAATTCCCGGAAAGGAGATCGAAATTAAAGCCGGTTACCATTCCGATGAAGAGACCATTTTTAAGGGAATTGTAATTAAACATAACCTTAAAATTCGTTCAAATCAATCGCTACTAATTATTGAATGTAAAGACAAAGCAGTAAGATTAACCGTTGGGCGGAAAAGTAAATATTTCTACGAAAGCAAGGACAATGAAATTCTTGAGGAGATTATTGGTGCATATGATTTGGAGAAAGATATTGAAACAACTTCGGTACAACATTCCGAGTTAATTCAATACAATGTTTCCGATTGGGATTTTTGTGTTACCCGCGCGCAGGCAAACGGAAAAGTTTGCATTGTTGATGATGGTAGAATTACAATTCAATCGCCCGATTTTAATGCCGACGAAGTTGAAACAGTAGCTTTTGGCGCAACGCTTTTCGATTTCGATGCCGAAATTGATGCACGAAATCAACTTGCAAATATTACTGCTTACGGATGGGATTTTGCAGGGCAGGAGTTGGTGGAAATAGAAGCCCGAAGCTCAACAGTTAACTTAAATGGAAATATCTCATCCGGTGATTTGGCGTCGGTTATTGATTTAGAAAATCTCGAGTTGAAAAGTGGCGAAAGTACTTCCGATGTTGAATTGCAACAATGGGCCGATGCGAAATTGCTTTTTAACAGGCTTGCAAAAATACGTGGGCACGCGAAATTTCAGGGTGTGCCTCAGGTAAAACCTAATATGGTAATTAAGCTCGAAGGTGTGGGCGACAGGTTTAACGGGAAAGTGTATGTGTCGGCAATCCGGCATCAAATTACCGAGGGAAACTGGACTATTGATACACAATTTGGCATCAATCCGAAATGGTTTTCCGAGACGGTTGATATTAACGATTTGCCGGCTTCGGGACTGGTAGCAGCTGTAAACGGCTTGCAGATTGGTATTGTTACGCAGCTTGCCGGCGACCCCAAAGGTGAAGACCGGATTTTGGTTCGATTGCCTGTTATTGATAACAACGACCAGGGAATTTGGGCACGTATCTCAACACTCGATGCCGGAGAAAACAGAGGTTCTTTTTTCAGACCGGAAATAAGCGACGAGGTAATTGTGGGGTTTATTAATGGAAATCCGCGCGATGCCATTGTTTTGGGAATGATGAACAGCAGCGCAAAACCTGCACCAATTCAGGCAACCGACGATAATAACGAAAAAGGCTTTGTTACCCGCAGCGAAATGAAATTTGTTTTCGATGACGATAAAAAATCGGTGGTTCTGGAAACTCCGGCAGGTAAAAAAATTACGATTGACGAAGATGCCGGTGTAATAAAGTTGGAGGATGATAATTCGAATGTTGTTACTCTCGATGATTCGGGAATAACGATGGTTAGTGCAACCGATATTTCGATAACTGCAAGTGGCGATGTAACAATTGAAGGAACAAATGTTTCTGTTTCTGCCAATTCGCAATTAACGGCGCAGGGTACAGCCGGTGCCGAATTTTCGGCCAGTGGCACAACAGTGGTAAATGGAGCAATTGTTCAAATTAATTAACTATGGAAGCAAGTAAATCTTTTTTGGGAACTGGTTGGGATTTCCCGCCTGAGTTTAGTAAAACAACCAAAGCGGTAAAAATGGTTGCCGACGAAGAAGATATTCAAAGCAGCCTGAAAATACTGCTTTCGACAAAACTGGGCGAGCGAATTATGGTTCCCGGTTACGGTTGCAATCTCGATGAGTTGATGTTTAAACCACTCGATTTAACACTGAAAACTTTTGTAATTGATTTAATTAAAACTGCCATTTTATATCACGAACCACGAATAGATGTGAATAAAATAAATATCGATTCGGCAAACGAACGAGAAGGAGTACTGCTTATAAATATCGATTATACAATTCGCACTACAAACTCGAGAAAAAATATGGTTTACCCATTTTATAAAGGCGAAGGAAACGAACTGTAATGCAATAAATTATGGCCAATTGTGGAAAAGATATTTTGTTAGAACGTGAAGGAATCGGGCAGATGCAACGATTTTTAGATGCACTGAATCCTGAATCGGTAACACTGAACGATTTTACGTTAACCGATTGGATGCAGTTTGCATATAACTTTGCCCGGCACGTTAACTATTTCGAAACAACCGATTCGGAAACTCCTGCAAGCGACTGGACCGATTTCTTTAAAAGCAAAAGCGAATTACAAGACTTTTTGCAGAATTTAGAAAACGGTGGAAATGTTACTCCGCATCTGGCTTTGTTTATTAGTTTTTTAAAGCTTTTAGAACTTTCGCAAAAACGGTTTAACAACCTTACAAAACGGCATCTCGATTTCTATTTTAAAGAGGTTTTAAATATTGAAAAGTTACCTGCAACTCCCGACAGCGTTTATGTTATTTTCGAGCTGGCAAAAAACTGTGCTTCTGAAAAAATTGCAGAGAATACCTTGCTTGACGGAGGAAAAGACAAAAACGGACAGAAACTGAATTATAAATTAACCGACGAGTTAATTGCCAATAAAGCAGAGGTTACACAGTTGAAAAATATTTACAATGATCCCGGAAAATACAAAATAAAAGCAGCAACTGTTGCCAACTCTTACAATGGCAGTGGTGGCGCTTTTCCCGATAATGAGATTCAATGGTGGCCATTTGGCAACCCCGGAAATTTCTTTCCCGATGCCCGACTGGGATTTGCACTGGCTTCCGAAATTCTGGAATTAAACGAAGGAACACGAACCATAAAAATTACCATCGAATTTAAAAATAAGATACAATCAATCTCAGAAGAATTGTTCCAAAGTTCTGTCGATATTTATTGCTCGGGAGAAAAAGAATGGCTTAAGGCATCGTTATCTGATGATACAAATTATTCAGAGAAAAAACTGTGGTTTACGTTTAATATTGCAAAAGATGAAGAACCGGTTGTAGGTTATAACCCTGAAGTATTGGGCGAATCGTTTACAACAAAACTTCCCGTTTGCAGGGTTTTATTTAAAACCGACACGCAGGACGGATACAAACTATACACTGCATTAGCCGGAAACGAGATTAAAGCAGTTGCACTGAATGTGGATGTAAAAGATATAAAAAACCTCGAACTGGAAAATGATATTGGAAAATTAAATGCCGAAAAACCATTTTATCCGTTTGGCACGCAACCTGTGCGGAAATCGAATTTTTATATTGGTTATCCCGAGCTTTTCAAAAAAGAGTGGAAGAGTTTTAACGTTGAAATTGAGTGGAAAAATACACCCGATAGTTTTAAAGAGTTGTATTATGCCTATCTTAAAATATTCAAGGATAAATCTACTCAATATTCTTATTCCATTTGGAATGGAAAACCTTTTAAAAATAAAGTATCGTTTGATTTAGATGTTTTTAAGGAAAAGTTAGACAGTTTAAATCTTTCTAATTCTCAAATTGATTTTTTCGAAAAATTCATTAACACCAAAACAGCTTATAATACTACATACAGCGATGAAGAAGTTGTATCTTTTTTAGAATTGTCATGGGGGATAATGCGACTTGGTAACCTAATTGTATTTAACGACGATTATTTTAAAGCAAACATTCAAATAAAAAACAGAGAAGACTGGGAAACTTCTGAGGAAAATAAAGAATTGTTTTCAAAGTCTAAAGATGTGTATAAAATGACATTTAATGTCGAAAATAAAAATTACGAAGAGGATAAAAATGGTACTGTTCGGTTATCATTAAATCAGTCGTTTTTGCAGGAACTGTTTCCGCGTATTTTTGCACTTGCAATGAGCAGCGAAGAAAAAGATGTTATCATTCCGAATGAGCCTTACATTCCGTTGGTTGAGACAATTACATTGAACTATAAAGCCGAATCGGAAATTAATCTTGCCAATACAAAAGAAAAGTATAATTCAAATAAAGTAGCACTTTTCCACGAACATCCTTTTGGGCAAACCGAGGAGCATCCCTATTTAAGAAGTCAGGTTGAATTTATTGATGCTGAGGAGAATAAAACTGTTTTATTGCCAACTTACCAAAAGGGAGGCGAGTTGTATATTGGGTTGAAAAATGTTGAACCTCTGCAGCAAATCTCTTTGCTGGTACAGGTTTTAGAGGGAAGTGAAAATCCGCAGGCCGAATCGTTTGCTGAAAACGAAAAGGTGGAGTGGGCCGTTTTATGCAATAATTATTGGAAGACACTCGACTCGGAAACAATGATTTTGAACGAAACAGATAACTTTCTGAAATCGGGGATTGTAAAGTTTTCTGTTCCGGCCGAAGTCACTTCTTCAAACAGTTTATTACCCGATAATTTGGTTTGGGTACGGGCAAAAATGGATAAAAATTTCGATGCTGTTTGTAAAACCATCGATGTGGTTGCACAGGCCGTTTCTGCAAAGTTTTCTGATAATGATAATGAATTATCGCACTTAAAAAATGGATTGGAAGCAGATGCAATTTCAAAATTGATTCAGCGTGTACCAACGGTAAAATCTGTATCGCAGCCATTTAATTCGTTTGGTGGAAAACCTGTTGAATCTGATGCGGCATATTACCGCAGAATAAGCGAACGGTTGCGACATAAAAACCGCGCTATCACTTTATGGGATTACGAACATTTAATTCTTCAAAAGTTCCCCGAGATTTATAAAGTAAAATGTTTAAATCACAGTTCGGAGCTTTCGTTTCTGTCGCCCGGAAATGTGCTGATTGTGGTTATTCCTGATATTGTAAATAAAAATGTATTCGATATTTATAAGCCGCGTGTTAGCAAAGCCACTTTAAATGCAGTTCAAAACTGGGTGAACAAATTGAATACACTGCATATAAATGCAAAAGTTATTAATCCCGATTACGAGGAAGTTACGGTTGAGCTGAAAGTGAAGTTTCATAAAGGTTTCGATGAAAATTATTACACCAAAATTCTAAATAAAGACATTACAAAACTGCTTTCTCCCTGGGCATTCGAAAACAGTGCGAGTATTGAATTTGGAGTTACCCTGCACCGCAGTGTTGTAATTAATTACGTCGAAAACTTGAAATATGTAGATTATATCGAAGATGTAAAACTTATAAAAAGTGGTGACTCCAGCTCTTCAAATGTTGCGCCGTCGAGCCCAATGGCGATTTTAGTTTCGGCAAGACAACACGTAATTTTTCCGGCAGTAAAAATTTGCTCAACGTAATTGAAACATAAAAAATATATGTCAGACTTAGACAAACATATTACTATTCCGAAAAATGTTGCCACGCAAAACGACTTGGATTTCTCGTTTTTGAGGAGAAAAGGATTGGAATATATAGAGCAACTTGCAAGTAATTTGTGGACAGATTACAATTCGCACGACCCGGGAGTTACCATTCTCGAAATGCTCAGTTATGCGATTACCGATTTGGGACTTCGAATGAAAATGCCCCTCGAAAATATTCTTGCCCCGAAAGATAACAGTGAGCAAAATATTGGTGAGCAGTTTTATAAAGCTACCCAAATTTTGCCATCGAAACCGGTAACCGAACTCGATTATCGAAAGTTGTTTATTGATATAAAGGGAGTAAAAAACTGCTGGTTGAAACCGTATGAGAAAACTGTTTTTGTCGATTGTAAAAACGATAAACTTGCATACAACGAAAAGAGCTTAAAAAAGAAATTGAGTAGTTTTAAAATGCAGGGACTCAATTCAATCGTTGTTGATTTTGAGACTTTGAATAACAATGAATTCGCAACCGACGAATTGAAAGAAAAAGAGTACAACCGCATAAAAGATATAATTACAACTCTCTATCACGAGAATAGAAATTTGTGTGAAGATTTAGTTGAAATTTCGAAAGTTGAAACGCACCCAATTTCGGTTTGTGCCAGCATCGAAGTTTATCCCGAAGTTGATGAGGAATTGGTTCACGCAAAAGTTTTGCGAGCCATCGATAATTATTTCTCTCCCGCGTTAAAGTTCTATTCGCTCAAGCAGATGTTTGAAAAAGGATATGCTTCTGATGAAATTTTTGAAGGCCCGGTTTTGCAAAATGGATTTCTCGACCCCAAAGAATTAGAGGCTGCTAAATTGCGGACAGAAGTTCGTTTGTCGGATTTGATGAAGATAGTTATGGAAATTGAAGGTGTAAAAGTCATCAAAAAAATTTCGATTAACGACTGCAAAAATCCGGATAATGAGGCTGACGAATGGCTGATTTGTGTTGACCCCGGTAAAAAACCTATTCGTTGTAATGAGAGTGCTTTTAGTTATTACAAAGGTGTTTTGCCGGTAAATATCAATAAAAAAGCTGTTGAAAATTATATTGAAAAACTTGATGCAGCTGAAAACGATGAGCAAAAAAATGCTGGTGTTGATATGGAAATTAAAGTGCCGGCCGGTAAATATTTAAACACAGGCGAAACTACAACTATTCAAAACGATTTTCCTGAAACTTACGGAATTGGCGAAGTGGGTTTGCCTTCGAACGCCTCGACAGAACGAAAATCGCAGGCCAAGCAGTTAAAAAGTTACCTCTTATTTTTCGACCAAATTCTGGCCACCTATTTTGCACATCTCGGAAAAGTTAAGGAGTTGCTATCGGTTGATAATAAACTGCGCAAAACCTACTTTACACAAGCAGTTGCCGATATAAAAGATTTTAATGAGTTGGTAAAAGAATACAGTACAAAATCCGATGTATTAACCGATTCGTTACTCTCTTTTCTCGATAAAAAAATGCAACGCAAAAACGAATTACTCGACCATTTATTGGCACGTTTCTCCGAGGAGTTTAGTAACTACGCATTTTTAATGAAACAGCTTTATGGCAATGCAGCCGATTTAGTTGTTGTTCAGACAAAAGAAAAATTCCTTGCCGAGTATGGCGAAATTGTTAACGAAACAGGTGACGTTACGAACCGTGGAATTGGTAACTGGCGAGGTACTGCATTTAATTATTACAAACAGCTACCCGGAAATTTATGGAATACAAACAATGTTTCGGGCGTACAAAAACGAATCTCACGACTTGCAGGAATTAAAAATTATAGTCGTCGGAATTTATCCGATTCATTTGTTGAGGTTTACGATTTAATCGATTCGCATAACAAAAAGGTTTATCGATGGCGTATTCGAAATCTCGATAACGAAATTGTATTATCGTCAACCGAAGATTATAAAACAACCCGGAAAGCAGAAGAGGAGCTGTACCTTGCTGTTGTAAAAATTATTGAAACTCCTGCCGATGTAATAGAGAAAGCTTTTCAAGATAAAGTGGTTGACGAACAGGAAATCTGGAACTTTGAAATACAGGTTTCGGGAAGTAATAAATACTCTTTCGATATAATAAATCGCGAAGCCGATGCAAAAAGCACTCAACGAATTATAGCACGGCAGTTTACTTACTACAAGTCGCAGGAAGATTTAAAAAAAGCAATTCTTTCAATCATAAGTTTTATGACTTCCGATTTTTCCGAAGAGGGAATGTTTGTTGTCGAGCATATTTTGCTACGCCCCGATGTTACAGAAACAGATGTTCCAAACAATCTGTTTATGCCAATTTGCACGAACAATTGCACCTCTTGCGAGCCGGTTGATCCATATTCATTCAGGGTAACCGTTGTTTTACCGGGTTGGACTTACAGATTTTCGAACCCTGATTTTCGTAAATTTCTCGAAGAACTTATCAGAAAAGAGTTACCCGCCCATATTCTTGCAAGAGTTTGCTGGATTGGTTATCGAAATTCGGGCGACGAGGACGCGACGAATGAAATGGAACAATTTGAAACAGCTTATAAAAAGTTTTTACTTGGTAAAACAAATTCTGGGCAGAAACAAAACAGCACTTCATTAAAAAAACTAAATAAAATACTAACCGAGTTGAATTCGATTTATCCATCGGGAAACTTAATCGATTGCGACGATGAAGATGATGAACTGGAAGGCAGAATTATTTTAGGCCGCACAAACATTGGAAACCTTTAATTGAAAAAGTTATGGCAGCAAAATTAAAAAACATCACAACTCAATACCATACGTTCGAAGACAATCAGGTGTTAACAAAAGACCAGTTAAACGAGTTTATAAACTATTTTGAAGACCAGGACCGGATGTCGCGGGTTTTTTTAAGCGGCGTTGGTATTGTTTGCGGACTCGAATTAAAAATAAATTCGGCAAAAACAATAATTACAATCTCGCAGGGTGCCGCAGTTACAACCGATGGCGATTTGCTTAAACAGCAAAAAGATGTTGATCAATCGTCAGAAAAAACAATCGATTTAAGTAAAGTCGATTTCAAATATTTTAAAGATTTCGACGATAAATTTGCTTCATACAGTTTTTTTAAAAAAACTGGTGCAACAATGAATATGTGGGAGATTTTGCCCGAAAAAGAAGAGAGAGCAAAACCCTTAAATCAAATGCCAAACATCGAAAATAAAGTGGTTTTACTTTATTTGGAGAGTTATGCAAAAGAGGGTGATTTGTGTACATCAATAGATTGCGATAACCAGGGAGTTGAGCAGGTGGCACGATTACGGATTTTGCTGGTTTCGAAAACCGATGCCGCTTACATTGCCGGGCACGATACCATTTTTTCGAAACACGATATTGCCGACGACTTTGTTAACCTGCCTGAATTGGCCGTGCGGCGAGTAGTTTTAAACTCGATTAATACTGCCAGTTATACTAAATTAAAACGTGCATATTACCAGGCATTAACTCATTCGAATGACAATTTTAAAAAGAATCTGGTTGAAGGTGTTTTAAAAATATTTGCCGATTATAGTATTTTGCTGAAATTAAGTTTTCCAAAAAATATAGCAGCTGTTTTAGAGGGTAAATTGGAGAAACTTCTCAATTTTCAAGGTTTTAAAATTCCTTCCGATATTCAGTACCGGTATGACTCTGTAAAAGATATTGTTGATACCTACAATGAATTAAAAACGTTGCTGTTGTCGTTGAAAGAGGAGTGCTGTCCCGATATTAATGCGTTTCCAAAACACATTTTGCTTGGGCAAATTGATGAAATTGGCAGCACTGTAAAACATAACCGGCACGGGTTTTATAAATCTCCGGCTTTAAACGGAAATGATGATAAAATTGCCGAAGCTAAAAATCTGGTTCTGCGCCTTTACGAAATCATACGAGGTTATCATATTCCAACTGGCGAAACGAAAATTACACCTTCAAATAAATTGTTGGCTTTGGGCAGCCGTGCAATTCCGTTTTATTACAATGTTCAAACGGGGTTGCTCAGTTCGTGGAACTTTAGCAAAACCGAAAAAAACAGACAGGATACTAATTTAAGTTACCACACCGCGAATTTGTCGCCTGCTTTGCCGGTACAGAATCCGCTGGCTTTTAATATGGATAAGTTCGATTTTTATCGTATTGAAGGCCATCAGGGGAAAAATTACAAACAGGTTTTAGAGGAGATTGACGATATAAAAAGACAATACGGGCTGGCGTTTGATGTAAAAGCTTTATCGGTAAATATCAACAAACAAAACATCGATATTAACGATTACGAATGCGAATTTGAAGATTTAAGTGTATTGCTTCGGGCGTGGAAAGCCGAACAGGAGTGTACGTTGGCCGAAGTAGCCGAATTCTTTTCCGGATTCAGTACTATCACTCCCGGGAAAAATGTAAAAGAGATTGACAGTAAATATTTGGAAAAAGACAAACCATCTGTAGCTGCTACCTCTGCTGCCGCCCATATTTCTGCTGCAACCGGGTCGGCTACAATGAAAATGGCTGCGGCCTCTTCTACCGCTGAATCGGGCAAAAAGGGAATGGCTGCCAGTACTAAATACACAACGAAAGGAGGAGCAACTTATGGAAGGATTTCATTGTATTCCCGGCCTGCTACTTATGTAAGAAGCGATGCCGTTACTAAAAGCCTGACCGTTGAGGAAAACTCATTGGGAGTAGCTGTGAAAGAAGCAATAGAAGAAGCAAAAGGAGGCTCGGTTGATGAAATTGTTACAAAAGCCCATCGGAAAATTGATGACAAAGTAAAAACCGACGAGTGGAAAAACAAACCAGATGTTAAAGAATTGGTAATCGACCAATCGGTAGAACTTGTTGCAAATGCGTATGTTCTTTCGCAAAAAATTCCGAATACGCTGGCTGAAGTTACAGTTGCAAACGTGAATAGTTACACTGTAACAATGAAAAATTTATGCAATTTGGTGAAAGTATTGAAAACCGGTTATCAGAATATAGATATTTCGGTGGGCATAAAAGCAATTCTTGGGGTTTTAATCAATCAACTCTCAACAATTTGTTGTTCAGCTAAAAAAATAAAAGTTTTACTTGATGAAATCGACGAGCGCAAAGAGAATATTTTGTTGCGTTTGCAACTCTCAAAATTTGTTGAGAAACATCCGGGGTTGGAACATATTGCAGGTGTAGAACCGGGAGGGACTTTTGTTTTAGTTTATTTGAGTAAACCAAAATCTCAGGAAGAGAAAGAGAGAAAAGAGGCTCATTATAAATTTGGAGAAGTTTCGGCATATAAAGAGACTGACCTTCCACTCTCTCATTCTAATCAACCGAAAGAGATGATGTTTGCCGGCTCTGAAATAGAAAAGTTTAAAGAGAATTTAAGAGATAAATATTCTCAACCATTTGGTTTTGGAGAATCGAATAACCCACTGCACGATAAAATGACTGAGCATACCGGTATTTCAAACAATACGGTGGTGGCCGATTTCTCGTTGCCGTATATGTGCTGCTCCGATTGTGCTCCTGTTAACTTTATTATTGCCAGACCACCGGTTTCGTTGCGTCTCGAAAAAGATGAATTCTGTCTCGGAAAAGATACCGGTCCGTTGCTATTCGAAGTTTCGCCGGCCGACGGTATAATAAAAGCCGACACCGAAGTGAAAGGAATGACTATTGAAGGGAACAAGCTGACATTCGATGCAGCTCTTTTCCCCAAAGAGATGTTGGGCAAACCAATTCATTTTACCGTAAACGAGCAGATAACCGAATGCGAAATTACCGTTTATCGGGCAATTCAGTTCGATTTTGCAGTTCCGCAATCGCCAACCACCGAAACAGAAATTACTTTTATACCAACCGGCGATTTAGACGGAGCTACTTTTCTGTGGAGTTTTGGCGACGACAATCTTTCCACCGATCGGAATCCGACACATAAATACGCTATGTCAGCAGACGGTGATAATAAAGTAACCGTTTCGTTAACTGTTACTGCTCCCAACGGAGTTTGTCAAACTACGGTGGAACACGATATTGAATTTAAAGTTGCCGAAACAACCATTCGTTTAGCTGAAGATAATTATTGCGAAAATGATAAAAACAGTTATCCGTTTACAATTAGTCCACCGCATATAAAAGTGAAAATTGAAGGGGAAGGTGTTTCGAAAAACGATTTAGGTGAATATGTTTTTATTCCGGCGGCTGCAAAACCCGGAACTATTGAGTTTGTTTTAAACGAAAAACCATCGGGCGTAAAAGTTACTGTTAATGCGGCTCCGGTTGCCAAATTTACACCCATTCAGAATGGTAATCAGTTAGTTTTGCAAAATAACTCCACCGGTGCAACATCGTTTATTTGGTTGATAAATGATAGAAAACATCCTGTAACAGGTGTTTCTTCGTATGTTATCGATTTAAAACCAAACAGCCCTTCTTTATGGCATCTGCAATTGCAGGCAATAACCGAAATGTGTGGAACAGATGAATCGGAAGCAATTACTTTCGAAACAAAATACAACGATAACCCACCGGTTAACAATTGCTTCGAAACAACCGGCAATGCAATTTCTGTTGATTTGGGTGCATTGTCAAAATTGCAAAATCCAAATTCGGAACTGGTTATAGTAACCTGGAATGCAACCAGTGGTTTATATGGTGGTACTCCTAAATTTAAAAACGGCGTTTTAAACGATTTGAACAGTTATCTCACAGGTATAAATAACCAAAGACTGGAAAGTGAATTTTTAGAATTACTAATTGTAACTGCCAACCGGATTATTGAAATCGACCGTAAAAAATTTAAAGACGATTTTAACCGGCTGGTTCAGATGTTTGGCTTGCAGTTGCGGCTATTTTACAATATTCTTGGTTGTCAGGATGCGGCTGTTATTAAGGAGTTTGGCGATATGTTAAAAACTATTCTCGACAGAATAATTAAAGTTCTGGTCTTATTACAGAAGAACAAAGTAAAACTACCGGCTACATTGAGAGTGTTTATCAAAAAATATAGCGAACAGGTAGAAAAGATTGAGTTGCTTGCTGAACATTTAAAAATAATCTCTGAAAATAAGTTGATATAAATCTGAACCAAATGAAAGAACCAAACCACATAGTAGATAAAGTATTTTTAGAAGTAAACACTTCTAATATTGAAACTGCGAATTCAATAAAAAACAACATCAATAGTTTTTTGTTGAATGAGCTGTTTCCCCGGCTCGAACTGCTTTTCGACGAATATAATATTCAGGAAACCGTGGTTCGTTTCGATTCGTTAAACATTAATCTTTCGGTTAATAATCTTGAGAACCTGGAGCATGTAAAACATGAAATTTATTGTGAAATGGAGACCCGGTTTAAAAAATATCTAGAGCAAAATGCAAACCCTGACTCCATGAATGTGCAATCGGAAAAACATACTCCAAATCGATTTTCATTCATAAAAGACCTGGAAACATCGTTTCTGTTTTTTCTCGAAAATGGTTATTTACCCTGGTATGCAAAAGAGGAATATATTACAGAATTTACAAAAAGAAGTAATTGGGAGACAAGTTTGAATGATAAAGACTTTCTAATGAAGTTGGAACGTGCTTTAAGAAGTGAAGACTTAGTGGTTGAGCGTTTTATATTGCAGTTCCCGACTGAGACTGTTTTTTCTTTTGTCGAGAAATCGAATCATTTGTTTGCTGAAAACGAAAAACAATTTTTGAAAGTTTTTGGTGTTTTGAGAGATAATTTAAGAGTCTGTTTTTTGAGATTTCTTGTTTCTGTTTCGTTGTTTGATAAACAAAAAAAATGGATGCCCATTTTAAAAAAGTTTTATTCAACAATTTATGAAAATGAAAAGCAGTTAAACAGATTTGCCGGATTTCCCTTTGTTTCTCAATTTAAAGAAGTAATTAAAAAAAATGTTTCTGAAAAAGGGATATCAGATTTTATTGCTTTTGAAAAGAAATTACTTCTAAAATCAAATATAGATCCTGTTATTGTATCAGAATCTTTCGATATTCAAATAAAAGAAGAGGAGAGAGGTCGACGATTTATTGAAAATAATTTGACTGAGATTGCGGTACAAAATGCTGGTTTGGTTATTCTTCACCCTTTTATAAAAAGGTTTTTTGAAAGATTGGATTTACTCGATACTTATGGTTTGGTTAAGAAGGAAAAATTAGATGTTGCCGTTCAATCTCTTCATTATTTGGCAACCGGCGATGAAATCTTTTTTGAGGGGAATGTAATTTTTGAAAAATATTTATGTGGAGCACTTTTAAAAATGCCTATTCCCATTAAGAGTACGCTGACCGAAGTTATTAAGGTTGAAGCCGATGATTTATTAAACGAAGCGATTAAAAACTGGCCTGCACTAAAAAATACATCGCCCGATGGATTGCGACAAATGTTTATGCAGCGCGCCGGAAAACTGGTTAAAACAGAGAATGGATACAACCTAATTGTTGAACGAAAAGTTCAGGATGTGCTAATTGAAAAGTTACAATGGAATATTTCTATTGTAAAATTACCCTGGAAGAGAGATTTATTATTTGTAGAGTGGTAAGTTATGAAGACAAAATTAGATAAACCGAAAAGCAGGAATAAAAGTAATTCTCCGTTTTTTAATTCGAAAAACGATTCGGGTTTTTTTGGTGTTCAGCCAAAATTAAAAGTTGGGCAACCCGGCGATAAGTACGAGGTGGAAGCCGACCGTGTTGCCGATGAAGTTGTAAATAATCGTTATGCTGTAACTCAGT
>JALUZN010000451.1 GCA_027011835.1 Draconibacterium sp.
GTTTTCCAACCATATCTGCAAGCTTTTTTACGAATTTACACAATACCTTGCAAATAAAAAAACTAACAAAAAGAGTTTATCAACTGATTATCAACAATCTAGTGTATTTTTCAGGTTTGACTAAATATTGTTCCAACCCGAATTATGAAGTAAGCCAATTATTCTATCGCTTCAATAAACCGGCTTAAATCGTCGGAGCTGTTTAACCCAAGTTTACTGCGCAAACGCGAACGTGCTCCCTTTATGCTGTTTGGCGAAAGGTTTAAAACCGAAGCAGCCTCTTTAATATTAAACCGCAGTTTTATTAAAGCTGCCAGCCTGATATCGTTTTGTGTTAGATTCGGATTAATTTCTTTTAGTTTCTTGAAAAACGATTTATTTACCTGCTCGAAATAGAGCTTAAACAGCTCCCAGTCGCTCTCGGTTTTAAAACTGCTTTTTATCTCTCTTTTTAATGAATTTAAAAATTGGGGCAGTGCTTCAGTTTCCCCGGTTATTGCCTCGTCAATAGAGTTATACAACGATTGTAACATCCGGTTTTTTTGCATCATTATTAATGCATGCGAAGCCAGCTCTTTGTTTTTAAACTGCAACTCTTTTTCAAAAATACTCTTTTCGAGCCGTGTTCTTTTTTTGCGCTGTGTTAAACCATAAAGCAAAAACACAATTGCCACAAACGACAAAATAATACCAATTAGCAATCCCACCAACAAAGCAGACCTGTGTTTTTTCTCAATAGTAAGCTGTTTAACAAGAAGCTTGTTTTTATCGTTTTCATATTTTTCGGTTAGCCGGGCAATGGCCGTTTCTGTTTCGCGCGCATCAATCGAATCTTTAAATGCTGAATATGTTTCGAAATAGGTAAGTGCCTTCGAAAAATTGTGCAACTCTTTATATGCTTCCGAAAGATGAATATTTGCCTGCATCTGTCCTTCCAAATCTTCGACACTTTGGGCAGCAGTTAACGATTTCAGATACGAATCGATACTTTTTTCAAAATTCTTTTGTTTGCCATAAAATTCACCCAAACTTAAATAGAGTTCGATTAACGAGTTTGGGTCGTACTTTTTTGCCAGCTCAATGCCGTGGTTAAAATAGTAAAACGCCGAGTCGGGCCTATTTAAACGGAAAGCAAAAAGATTACCAAAACTTTGATACAATATTGGGATTGCATTTAATGTTGAATTCTGTTTATATTGCTGTAAAGCCAGCCGGTAATTGGTTAATGCAGTTTCATTATCGCCAAACTCTTTATAGCAAATTCCTAAATTACTATACAAAAAACCTTTGTTGTATTTAATGTTGTTTTCCGAAATAATAATGAGTGCCTTTTCGTAATACTCTTTTGCTTTGGTGTATTTGTCGAGTTTCATAAAGAGGTATCCCAAATTGTTGTATGCCTTTACCAATCCGGTAAAATCGGCTTGTGTCTCATAAATCTTAATGGCCTCGAATAACACTTTTGTCGATTTTGAATACTGCCCGCTCTCGCCATAAATTCCTGCAAGGAGGTTGTACGAATCGGCCAGGTTTGCTGTGTCGCCAATCTGCTTTTGTAACTCAATGGCTTGTTTCTCACAATCTTCGGCTTCAAAATAGTTTCCTCTATAAAAATGATTTAACCCAATCGACGAGCAGGAAACTGCCGCGTATTTTCTATTCCCGGTTTTTGCCGCAAGTTGTTTCATCTCCAAAAGAAAATACAAACTACTGTCGAGATTATTATTGATGTAGTAGTCGGAAAGCTGTTCGAGAATACCAAATTTCTCAGCGCCCTGTTTTTGTTGCAAAACCATCTTTAAACTATCGGCCTGCGACGAAGCCGAAACAGCTAAGCAGGTTAGCAACATTGACATAAAAATAAATACAAACTTGAATTTTATTATTTGCATAATAAATATGGTGATGAATAACAAATATAAAAAATATTCTTAGAAAACATTGTTAACACCGTCTCCTCCTTTCCCTAAAATGGTAGATAGCAAAAAGACGAACCGGAGGAGTAAAGAATAAAAGTTAAATTCAAAAATATCCAACATCGAACATTCAATGCTTAATACTGAATAAAAAACAGGGGGTGCTACCTTTATGCTACCCGTTTTTCTTGCCTTTTGTTCTGCAATATCCGAAATTCACAACAGAAAATTATTTCGATGAAAAAAGAGACAAACGACACAACTGTTATTTTTTATTGGGTGGGTAACGAGATTCATTTTATCTCCTCATCCGTTATTTCGAATGGGATATTTATTGCAAAAAATGAAAAGGGAACTCCTATCAATCAGAAAATTTTATCGAACTGTAATTCCGAACACCTTTTAATTCCGGGAAACGATAAAACAGTTGTGGTGAGCCTTATCTCAGAGCATTTTCAATACACTAAAACAGTAAAATAAAATAACAACAATTAAATTATCAAATATGAAAAAAAATCTACTTCTCACATTTATTTTAGTTGGAATGGTAAGCATGAATTCCTTTTCACAAGATTTAGAACTTTGGGGACTTGCACCCACACCGGGTTACATCTACAAACTCGACCAAAAAGGTGAAAACAAAGAGATTGTTTACAATATATCAGGAGTTGGAGGATATGGGCCGGGGTCAGGAGGCAGTCTTCTACAGGCCGACAATAAAAAATTATATGGTCTAACCAAAGCTGCCGGCATTAATAATATGGGCACTTTGTTTGAATACGACATTGCACAGCAGCAGTACACCATATTGGTTGATTTTGACGGAACCAATGGCAAATCTCCCAAGTCCAATAACCTTATTCAGGCTTCCAATGGTAAACTTTACGGCATGACACCGGAAGGGGGCGATTATGATGGCGGAGTAATTTTTGAATATGATCTTTCCTCCAACACATATACAAAACTGATTGACCTGCATGATACCCTCGGTACGTCCCCTAACGGTGATTTATGTCAGATTGACAATGCCGACAGCATTATCTTTTACGGTTTGACAACTAAAGGCGGCAAACATAAACATGGTGTGTTGTTTAAATACAATCTCACCGACAGCAGTTATCTGGTTGTTAAAAGTTTTGAAGATTATTACAATAAAGAAGGGAGTGAGCCTTATGGAAGCGTGATGCAGGCTGACAACGGTAAACTATACGGCTTAACCTATACAGGTGGCACTGCAAACAATGGCGTTTTATTTGAATTTAACCCCGATTCTATGATTTTTACCAAAAAGGTTGATTTTATAAATGATGAAACCGGTAAAAGGCCAAAAGGCAGTTTGATACAGGCAACGGATGGAAAGTTATACGGGTTAACTGTTTATGGAGGAACCCGTGTCGGTACGGTCTTTTCGTATGATATTGCAAACGATACACTTATTAAAAGGGCAGACCTTGGTGATGGAGTAGGTAGCTACCCACAGGGAAGCCTGGTGCAGGCCACAAACGGGAAGATGTTCGGTACTACCAGTATGGGAGCTTGCAGTTCGGGTGGCGTGTTTTGTTACAACCCGGAAACCGACACCATTTATCGTACAGCCTGCAACGGATATCCCACCGGAAATTTAATAGAAATAGAAGCGATTAAAACATCGGCAAAAACAGAACTTGTAAACTCAAATATTAAAATATTTCCAAATCCAACCCGGAAGTTTGTCACTATTCAAACAGGAACTAACGACAAAATAAAAACAATCTCCCTTATCCGTATTGATGGCAAAACAGTTGAAACACAACAAAATATCAATCGCCGTCAATACAAATTAAACATAAACGAAAACGATGGAATTTACTTGTTACGGGTTGAAACCGGAAAAGGAATTACAACGCATAAAATTATAAAAAACAACAATAACTAATTAAAAACAACAATCATGAAACGAGCATGTAAGACATTCACACCCAAGAGTATGATTAAAAAAAGCGAGTTACATACGATACCGCTAAAAACAAACAATCTTAATCGTATGAAAAGCATTAAGATTACATTGCTATTAGTACTCGTATCAGTAGCAACAGCTTTTGCACAGGTCCCTGCTTCGTTTAATTACCAGGCAGTAGTGCGTAACTCATCGGGCGAAATACTCGCCAACAAAACCGTTAGTTTCAGAATTTCTCTTTTACAAGGTTCAAAAACCGGAGCAGTAGTTTATTCCGAAACGCATAAACTTTCTACTAACGATTTTGGACTGGTAAACCTAAAAATAGGGAAAGGAACAAAACTATCGGGCAACTTCGCACCGGCCGACTGGGGCGATGTTATCTTTACAAAAGTTGAGATTGACCCGGCAGGCGGAAGCTCTTTTTCGGAGTTGGCAACCTCCGAATTGTCGTCGGTTCCCTATGCATTTAAAGCACAAACTGTTGTTAACGACAAAGTTGACGATGACGATGCCGACCCTACAAACGAGATTCAGGAAATTAGCATTAGCGGAACAACCTTGCAACTTTCGAAAGGTGGGGGCACAATTACCTTACCATCGTCGGGCGGGGGCAGTGCCGATAACTGGGGAACACAAACCGTTGTTTCAGATGAAACATTAACGGGCGAAGGTACTACTGCAAACCCACTTAGTGTTGTTGCCGATGGCGATGGTGACGACACTAACGAATTGCAAACTCTTTCAATAAAAGGACAAATGTTGGCAATCTCCGATGGAAATTCAATTGAGGTTCCCAGTGCGTGGAGCAGGAATGACCCCAATATTTTTAGAAACAACGGGAACGTAGGAATTGGAATATCGTCCCCCTCCGAAAAACTTCATATTGGCGATGGAAATATAAGAATAAACAATGGTAAAGTAATTCTTGGCGAGCCAAATTCTAATGGCGCATCATCACAATTTGGCACGCAAGGAGATAATACATTTATCGTTAATTTTTCAACCGGTGACATCCTTTTTAATACAAGAAAAGAACTCGGTGTAACAGTCCCTGCAAATCCCAGATTGAGAATCACTGCCGAAGGAGATGTGAAAGTTTATAACAACTTAACCGTATCAAAAAACTTAACAATTGAAGGAGGAACGCCCGGAGCAGGCAAAGTTCTTACTTCCGATGCAAACGGACTTGCTTCGTGGCAAAACCCTCTATGGACCAAAGTTAACACGAGTGACATCAAATATACAACCGGAAATGTAAGCATTGGCCCCGATGACCCTGAACCATATATAGCCTTAACTGTTGCCCCAAAAAATATAAATGAGATCAAAGCAATTGAAGCAGTCAATTCATCAGAATCTATGCCAACTATTCATATTATAAATCAAAGCAGTGGTCCTGCAGCATGGTTTAACGGGACAATTACTATTTCGGACGGGACAGAAGGAGCCGGCAAAGTTCTTACCTCCGATGCGAGCGGACATAGCAGTTGGCAAAGCCGTTTATGGACCGAAAGCGGAAAAAATGTTTATCAAAACACAGGGCATGTTGGGATTGGAACAAGCAGCCCGACTGCTCCGCTCGAAATTAAAAGCAATGAAGTTAATGCGTTAATCATTGGTTCGGCAACAGCCAATTACAATCAACGCCCCGGTATTCAGTTTAAAAATAACAATTCGCAGTTTATTGCCGGCGACGATGCCTCCAACGAAATCTTTGGCTTCTATTCGATATGGTCCAGTACACGAAAATACGATGCCCAACTGCGCGTGTATGGGAAAGCCAGTGGTAGCTGGGGAAAATACATCCAGCTTACCCACGACGGCGCAAATGGCTTTATCAGTACCGATGCCGGGAACATTGCTATTAACCCGGCCGGAAATGTGGGAATTAAAACAGATTCGCCAACAGCAACGCTCGATGTAAACGGATCGGTAAGATTCAGAGGAATTACTTCAGGCAGCCAGACTACTGCAATTGTTATCGACAGCAATGGAAACTTACATTCAAATAGTTCC
>JALUZN010000452.1 GCA_027011835.1 Draconibacterium sp.
ATGGTGGTAAAGGGTTTTATTTTGCTAGTAAGAAAATTACAAAAAAGGGCGAAAACGGATGGGACAAAATATTTTTGGAATACCACGTTCCTCCAAATTTTTATGCCGGTAAAATGAAATTTTATCTTTGGAGTAACGGTAACGACACGGTTTATTTCGATGATGTTCAAATTACTATCCGTAACAGAAAAGTTTATCCTGAATATAAAAACAAAGGGGGGCTGCAAATTTATACCGATGAGGCAAATCTTGCCAAATTCAATAAAAAGCGTTTGGAAGCTTTCGAATCGACCGTTTTGGTTAATTCTGATGAGGACTATTCGAAAATGGTTCTATACGATGGAAACGATTTTTTAAACGGAACATTCAGGTTGAAAGGCGATTTGGTTGACCACTTGCAAGGAGAAAAATGGTCGTTCAGAATAAAACTGAAAAGTGGTTTTGCCTGGCGGAATATGCGAACTTTCTCGATTCAAAACCCGGCCACGCGCGATTTTCTTTCGGAGTGGCTGGCACATAAAATCTTTAAAAAAGAAGATGTACTTACAACGCGCTACGGTTTTATTCCTGTGAAGATGAACAACCATTCGTTGGGAATTTATGCCTACGAAGAGCATTTCGAAAAACAGTTGATTGAAAGTAACGAACGGCGCGAGGGGCCAATTATCAGGTTCGATGAGAATCTTTTCTGGCAACGGGTTCTCGAAACAAACAGAACAAAACGTGGATGGGATGTCGATTATCTTGGTGCTGCCAAAATAATTCCGTTTAAAACCGGTAGAACTGTTGCCGATACAACGTTGTATAACGACTTTTTAGAAGCGCAAAATTTATTGCTTCAATATAAAAACCGGCAGAATTCGCTTTCCAAAATATTCGATGTTGACAAGCTGGCAAAGTACTATGCAATTATCGACTTAACACAGTCGTACCACGGATTTGCCTGGCACAACCAACGTTTTTATTACAATCCGGTAACTTGTTTGTTAGAACCAATTGCATTCGACGGATACATCGAAACCGGTGTTTTTCATCGGATTGAAGAACAGGTTAACGGACTTTTAAATCCCGAAAAAATTCAGAAACTTTCGCACGAAGAGTTGATACTATTCCAGGTTTTTGCCGACTCAACATTCAATAAAAACTATATAAAATATCTGAATGAATTTAGCACCGGTGATTTTGTAACCAATATTGTTGCTGAATATAAAACCACAGCTGATTCGCTTGCCGGATTAATACGCGAAGAGTTTCCGTACTACCAATTTCAGTTCGACAGGCTAAAAAATCAGGCAACTTTTATTCGAAACAATATTGCAAAAATTAAAGCCAATACGGAAAAACTGCAAGCTGCAATTATAGCTGTTCGCAATAAAACGTTCGGACGAGAATATACAACCGATGTAAATCCGAATCTGATAAAGTTTCAGGTGCAGGGATATTATAACCGGGAGAAAAAACAGCTCGAAGTACTGAATTTCAGCAACACACCGGTAAAAGTTCTGGGTGCTTTTATTGAAGGGCAGCTCCCTGCAAGTTTCGACCCACGCC
>JALUZN010000453.1 GCA_027011835.1 Draconibacterium sp.
TCGCGGTTAAAAGCAGCCATCTCTTCGGCCCATTTAATTTGCTCCAGTACTTCTCTTTTATAGGCGAAACGCATCATCTCCTGAAATTTCAGAAAATAGAACTGTTCCTCTTCGCCCGGCGATAAAAATTCGAGTGCTTTTAGATAATTCCCATTGGCAAGATGAACAGCATCGGGGATAAGTGCTTCGTTTACACCGTCAATTTTATAAAGTGCATTCCGAATCGATTCGTTATCGATAAACGGAAAATGAATGAGCTGTGCACGCGAACGGATGGTTCCAATAACCGCCTCCTCGTTTTCGGTAATTAAAATAAAGAGTGTTTTATTTGGCGGTTCCTCAATTAGTTTTAGCAATTTGTTCGAACATGCTGTGTGCATCTTTTCAGGAAGCCAGATAATCATTATTTTATACTCCGACTCGAATGATTTCAAGTTTAACTTCCTGATTATCGACTCGCTTTCGCGTTCGAAGATTCCACCTTGTGCTTTTTCTGCATTAATAAAAGTTAGCCACTGTCCTAAATTAAAATAGGGGCTCTTTTCTACCATTTCGCGCCATTGAGAAAGAAAATCGTCGCTTACCGCTTTTTTTATTTTTGGGGTGTTAAAAATCGGAAACACAAAGTGCAAATCGGGGTGAGCCAGATTTTGATATTTATGACACGATGGACAAACGCCACACGAATCGGTGTCGGTGCGGTTGGTGCACGAAATATATTGTGCATAAGCAATAGCCATTGCCAACTTTCCGGTTCCTTCGGCACCCGAGAATAGCAGAGCATGACTAATCCGCTCCTCCTTTACGGCGGCTAGCAGTCGTTTTTTTACTCCGTCTTGTCCAATTACATCTTTAAAAAACATGATTCAAAAATAGCTTTTTAATCATTGATATTCCAAACGTGTAACTTTATTTTTCGTTATATCTCTATTTAATCTGCCAACTTGTTTAGTATGTTGGTATTATTTCAATATTAAATTGTTTTCGACAAAAAATATCTGCTATTTTGGGCTTAATATATTTCTTACCTTTGATTGTTTTCAAAAAATAAATTAAAATAAAATACAATGCAAACAATTAGCAACTACAATTTTAAAGGCAAAAAAGCACTCATTCGGGTTGACTTTAATGTGCCGTTAAACGAGAATTTTGAGATTACCGACGATACCAGAATGAGGGCAGCACTTCCAACCATTAAAAAAGTAATTGAAGGCGGTGGCTCTCCGGTAATTATGTCGCATTTAGGACGGCCAAAAAACGGTCCCGAAGAGAAGTTTTCGCTAAAACCGTTGGTAAATCACCTTTCGGAATTACTGGGTGGTACTACTGTTAATATTGCTCCCGACTGTATTGGCGACGAAGTTAAAGCAATGGCAAACAACATAAAACCGGGTGAAGTTTTAATTTTAGAAAACCTCCGTTTTTATAAAGAAGAGACAAAAGGCGACGAAGAGTTTGCAAAAAAACTTTCGGAAATTGGTGACTGCTGGATAAACGATGCTTTTGGAACAGCTCACCGTGCACACGCTTCAACCGCTGTAATAGCAAAGTTTTTCCCCAACGATAAAATGTTTGGCTATTTAATTGAAAGCGAAGTTGAAAGTCTCGACAAAGTGGTGAAAAATCCACAGCGTCCGTTAACTGCAATAATGGGAGGCGCAAAAGTTTCGTCGAAAATTACAATCATCGAAAATCTGCTCGACAAAGTTGACAACCTGATTTTAGGTGGCGGAATGACGTTTACTTTCATAAAAGCAAATGGAGGAAGCGTTGGAAACTCGATTTGCGAAGATGATTATATTGAGACTGCAAAAACAATTCAGAAAGTGGCAAAAGAGAAAGGTGTTAATTTAATTTTTGCCACCGATGTACTTGCTGCCGATGCTTTTAGTAACGATGCCAACACCAAAATTTTACCTGCTGATGAAATTCCTGAAGGATGGCAAGGTTTAGATGCCGGCCCCGAAAGTGTTGAAAGTTTTAAAGAGGTAATTAAAAAATCGGGAACTATTCTGTGGAACGGTCCTGTTGGCGTTTTCGAAATGGAAACTTTTGCAAAAGGTTCGGTTGCCGTTGGAGAAGCTGTTGTTGAAGCAACCAAAAACGGAGCTTTCTCGCTTGTTGGTGGTGGCGACTCGGTTGCTTTAGTAAACCAGTTTGGTTTTGCCGATGGCGTTTCGTATATTTCTACTGCCGGTGGCGCTCTACTCGAATATCTCGAAGGAAAAACCCTTCCGGGAATTGCAGCAGTTCGCGGAGAATAAAATCCGGAAGAAAATTATTTAAAAAAAATCCTCGATTCTGTTACAATAGAATCGAGGATTTTTTTTTGATGAGACCTTTACTAAATCTTTAACTTTTTCTGCAACATTTTCACTTCACGTTCCAGTGTTTTTTCGCGTTTAATTGTTTTCGAAAGAGCAAGTGCATCGCGAACAGCCTCTTTGTCGTAAGTTTCTAAAATTATATAGTAATATCTTTTCCCCAGAAAAACAGCTTTTAATCGTCGGTCAACATTTTTTGCAATAAATTCAATCACCCCATTATCTTTCCCGTTTCGGTAGGTTACCTTTTCCCATTTTGCCTCCATAAAATCGCTGTGATGATTATCGACACTGTTTAGCGGGATAGAATCTGTTTTAGCACTCTCGCCATTGTCGTACACTCGTAGTGCATAATGGTTTAGCCAGTTTTTTCCATGATAATTACTGCTTAAATATAAATCCCCGCGCTCGTCGAGGTGTACCTGAATATACGACCTATCCCAGGCTCTTTTAAACGTTTGTCTTTTATGGGTGTATCGCGTGTACCGGTCGAACTCGGTTTTCTCTTTTACAAAATTCTTTTCTAACTCGGTTTTTTGTGCTCGTAAAGAATCTAATAGTGCCTCCTTTTGCTGAAGTTCGGCAAAACTAATTTCGGTAATTAAATTTTTTGCTGCATTGGAAGTGTAAATGGCTTCGGGAAATAACTTTGGTATGCTGTCTAACTTTCTTAACGCTGCTGTGGTATCTTGTTTTGCCAACAAAATTTTTGCCTCGTTCAGTTTTATTCGTGCTTTCTCTTCGTCGGAAGCTCCGCAGGCCACAAAAATAACGACCATTAAAAGGAACAAAAGTTGAATGATATTTTTCATTGATAAATTGTTTTATGCAAAATTACTATTTTATACTAAAGTTGTTTTTAAATTGTGTGGGAAATTAAAAGGCACAAACCAGATTATAAATATAAGTTGCCAACAATACTAATGGATTCTTTTGAAAAAACAAAGTTCCCATATTGCGAATTTTGTATTATCTTTGCATCTTGAATATATAATAATGGAGAGAATATTTGCCAAAAGTACATTAAGAAAGTATTGGGAAAAATATCCAGAAACGGAACAATATTTAAAAACCTGGTATGATACTGCAATGAGTTCAGACTGAGATAAACCTAACACGGTAAAACAGACTTATGCAAATGCAAGTATTCTAAAAAACAACAGAATTGTATTTAACATAAAAGGGAACTCGTACAGACTGGTGACAAAGTTCAACTTTATAAAGAGATGGATTTTTATTAGATTTATCGGAACTCATAATGAGTATGATAAAATTGATGCAAACACGATTTAAAATTTAAAGACATGAATATAAAACTGATTAAAACAGAAAGCGATTATCAAGCAGCATTAAAAAGACTTGAAATAATCTTTGACGCTGAGATTGGAACGCAAGAAAGTGACGAGGCTGATATTATAGGATTATTGATTGATGATTATGAAAAAAAACACTATCCAATTGAAGCACCTGACCCAATCGAAGCAATAAAAATCAGAATGGAGGAAATGCAACTTAAACAAGTTGATCTGGTAAATGAGATTGGTGGAAAAAGCAGGGTTTCCGAGATTCTTAATCGCAAACGTAAATTGACTGTTGAAATGATTCGAAAATTAACGGATAGACTAAATCTATCTCCAAACATTTTGATTAATGATTATCAGTTAATGCGATAAAAAAGTACAGCTGGCACACAAAAAACATAGGTCATGCTGCGATTGGTTTACCATAGACAAAGATTTAGTAAATTTGCACATCAGTTAAAACAATGAAAATTATTGAATAATATGCGGCACGCCCCATATTTAAACCGATATGAAAACCAACTCTGTCTCTTTTTTTGCACATCAAATAATAAAACCGGTTTCACAAAATTCAGAGATTATTCTGGCAGTTTGGGAAATCGGAAACCCGTCGAATGCCGGACATATTATAAGACTGGCACACAATGTTGGGGCCCAAAAGGTGCTTTTTGTAAACACCGAAGCAAATTTTAGAGCAGCAAAAATAAAAAAGACCGCAGGTTTTTCGTTCGAACAAATGGAGTGGAAATTTATTTCGAAAGCTGCTTTTGTAGAGCTTTTAGAAAGTGAATTCCGACTTGTTGTTTTAGAAACCTGTGAAGGAGCAAAAAGTATATTCGAGTCTGAGTTGCCTGATAAAACAATTTTGCTTGCAGGTAGCGAGTCGCACGGAATACCTGCGGAGATTATTGAACAAAGTTTTATGCAAGTCTATATTCCAATGGCGGGCGGTTGTAAATCAATGAATCTCTCTCATGCCCTTTCGGTAGCCGCTTTCGAATGGTTTCGACAAAGAATTAAATAGCTGTTTTTAGTTTCCATAAGAATAATCTGATAAGACAATTGCAAATTTCAATAGATTTTATCTATCTTTAAAATCTAAAATAATTACTCCATGGTTACTCTAACTCAATTGGAATATATTGTTGCTGTTGATACATACCGGCATTTTGGAAAAGCTGCTGAACACTGTTTTATTACACAGCCAACACTTTCGATGCAAATAAAAAAGTTGGAAGAAGATTTGGAAATCATCATTTTCGACCGCAGTAAGCAACCTTTAATTCCTACCGATGTTGGTGCAAAAATAATTGAACAGTCGCGAATTGTTTTAAAAGAGTCGGAGGAGATTGATAATATTGTAAAGGAACACAAGAATCAGGTTTCGGGAATGTTAAGAATTGGAATTATTCCAACACTTGCACCCTATTTGCTCCCCATTTTTATTGGAAGTTATAAAAAGAAATACCCAAATATCTTTATTAAAGTTACCGAAGCAACCACCGAAAATATTGAAGAATTATTAAGCAAAGATTTGATTGACGTGGGTATTCTGGTTACTCCGCTTAAACAGGAAAAAATAATTGAAAAGCCTGTTTTTTATGAGGAGATGCTTATTTATGCAAACAAAGGCCACGCACTTCATTCGCAAAAAGAAATATTGGTGAAAGACATTGCCACGCCCCAAATATGGTTACTTAGCGACGGCCACTGCTTTCGCGACCAGGTAATAAATCTCTGTTCGTATGTTGGAACCGAAGACAGCGGACTACCATTTCATTTCGAAGCCGGTTCGCTCGAAACCCTTATGAATATTGTTGACCGCGAAGGAGGAATTACATTAATTCCGGAACTGGCGGAAGCTACAATGAGCGAAAAAAGAAAAGGCAATGTCAGGCGTTTTACCAACCTCACACCGCTGCGCGAAGTAAGTTTAGTTTACTCGCGGCACTTTGCAAAACACAAACTCATTAATCTTTTATGGCGCGAAATAAAGGAATCGATACCACCTGAATTACAAGACGATAACAGGGGAACGATTGTGCAATGGAGATAAGTTTTCCTATTAAAAAAAAATAATTATCTTTGCGCCGCTTATTTGCGGGCGTGGCGGAATTGGTAGACGCGCTAGACTTAGGATCTAGTGCCTTATGGCGTGGGGGTTCGAGTCCCTTCGCCCGCACACAAAACCGTCAAC
>JALUZN010000454.1 GCA_027011835.1 Draconibacterium sp.
ACATCGGCCCGAATAATTACTATTTTTAATGTCGAAAGCGCCAAAGTTAACGAATGGCCAATTGTAAAAGCCGTAACCAAAATCATTACTTTTTTGAATTGCGAAAAGCTGTATCCCGCACAAAGCGCCAAAACAAAAACAATGTGGTCGTATCCATTAATGTCGATAATGTGCTTAAATCCCAGCCTGAGATACAATTCAAATAAACTCATTTAATTTCTTAATTTAGCATTCGTAAAAATACAACACGGTGAAAATAATTAAAAAATCAATTTTAATCATTAGTTTACTTCTCTTTTGGTCGGCAACGGCAAATGCACACCCTTTTTATGTGAGTATTGTTCAGGTCGATTTTAACAACGAAAACAAAACATTGGAGATTTCGGTTAAAACATTTATAAACGATTTAATGCTTGCACTAAGAAACGGTGGTGCACCTGAACTATTCTTAGGCGAAGAACGCGAAAATAAAGAGAGTGATAAAATGATTTTTGAATACCTGAAATCGAACTTAGAATTTATAGTAAACGGGAAACCGGTTACCTTTTCGTTTGTTGGGAAAGAGCTGGAAACAGATGTTGTTTGGTCGTATCTTGAAATAGAAAATATTAAGGAGTTGAAGAAAATTGAAGTTAAATGTTCTATTCTTACAAAAACTTACGATTCGCAAAGCAATATAATTCAGATAAACAACGGGCACGAAATAAAAAGTTTATTATTAAGTAAACGTAAAACAGATGGTTCGGTAACCTTTTAAAAAAGTTAGTTATGAGTCCTGTTTCGATGATTGGAGCGCTATTAATAACACTTGCACTAATTGCATTTGGAATTGCAAGTATTTCGCTTCTGCAATTTAAAAAAGTTACAAAATGTATTTTGTGTTTTTTACTTACAGGCATTGTTTTCGATATTTTGGCAATTGTTTGTATGCTGGCAGGAGCAGAGAAGATTTCATTCACATTTCATAATGTTCTTGGTATTTTGGCGCTTTTGGCAATGTTTACAAACTGGATTATGGTTGTAAAAGTTTACCACAAAAAAGGCGAAAAGTCACCAATTAGCAGGCGATTTTACCTGTACTCGCTTTTTGCTTTTACATTTTGGGTAGCATCGTATATAACTGGTTTAGTTTTGGTAATTTTGAATTAAAAAAAAGAATGGCAAACGATTGGAAAGAGCGATTGGGAATGGTTTATTCAACAAATCCCGATTTTAATTACAACAACGGTGAAGAGGAGGAGCAGGAGACAATTCCGCCAAAGCAGCAGAATTTAAAAGTAAGTCTCGACCGTAAAAAACGAAAAGGGAAAAGTGTTACGCTTGTTACCGGCTTTGTTGGCACAACCGACGATTTAAAAGCTCTTGGCAAATTACTGAAATCGAAATGTGGAGTTGGAGGAACTGTAAAAGAGGGCGAAATTCTGATTCAAGGCGATTTTTGCAATAAAGTTATAGAGATTCTAAAAAAAGAGAACTACAAGGTAAAACGCTCGGGCGGATGAGATATACTCAATAATTTATTAGCATTAGTCCT
>JALUZN010000455.1 GCA_027011835.1 Draconibacterium sp.
ATACACGAAGACTCATTGAAAACATTGATTAATAAAGTTAAATACTCCTGCTTATATGAGTCCAGAATAGGAAGAAAGAACTCCATCGAACTAATGCAAACACAGTATTAAGTTGACGCTAATGCGAAAGCTTTCGGGAGAAGATGATAGCAATAAAATTAATCTCATCCCGGTGCACGATTGCCGCATTGCGATTTCTTTGGAGTATATAATGTACTTTCAGCTGACAACTAAAATTGTTAGCCTTAATTTAAAAACAGAAAAATAAAGAACATGAAACGAGTATGGCAAATATTGGCATACAGAATGATAGTTATTGTGAAAGATGTCTGTCAGCCAACTGGTTACCGTTAGAAAATAAATAAATTACAATGAGATGAAAGTAGTATTCTCAACTTTATCAATAGCAATTATAATTTTAGCATCATCTTGTAAAAAAGAAGTGCCTATACCCGATATTGTTAATCCTGTGCCACCAATAGTTTATGTTGCCCATGATGGGAGCGGAAATTATAATTGCGATGGAGAAAGCGACCAGATAGAAATAAATACAGCATTAGATTATGTAGCCGAACATTCGGAATATACAACTGTATATCTAAAAGGAGCAAATACATTTTGGATAGACGAGCCAATTTATATTTCGGCCAACACAATATTAGAAGGAGACGAAAATGCAGTTGTTAAATTGATTGACAATGCTAATTGGAAGCAACAATTCAAACCGCTTATCGGGCAACAAGGAACTATATTAGAAGAGATAATGCCTGACCAAAGTGTTACAACCGGAAATATAACAATTAGGGGGTTTGAACTGAACGGAAATAGGGCAAATCAATCGGAACCGTCAGGACACAGTTATTATCGAATGATTCAGCTACAAAATTGTTATAATGTTACGATAAACGATATGTATATTCACAATGGCCTTGCCGATGGTATAATATTAGAATTTGGTGTGGATATAAACAAAAACGAAAATATTTTTGATATTAATTCTAAGTTTTACAACAATCGTATTCACTATGACGGGCATGACGGGATATATGTAGGGCAGGCTACAAATTTTGAAATTTACAACAACAATATCACGAATACAAGAACGGATGCAAGTATAAGAACGCAGAATTGCAATAACTTTAAAATCTATAATAATATTGCAGGACTTGCACCCGACAGGCAAATGGCAGGTTCTGCCGCTGTTCATGTTATGAACCGTGGAGATGTTGTTGCTGATGATATAGAAATTTATAACAACTTCTTTTATGGTAATCAAGTTTGGCATGGCATCTGGTTGGAGCAACTAACCGATGGTGGAGCAGGAACGTTAAATACTCATACAGGTGTTTCCATTCATAATAATGTTATTTCTCAATGCAAATTAGCAGGTATTGGAATTTACGGCTTTAACAATACACGTATCGAAAATAATCTTATTGAAATAAGTGCCGAAGATGCAGGGATTACTTTTTATCAAGGAGACCCAATAAATACTTCGTTATCAGGTTTTCAGACTTATGTTAAAAACAATATTATCGTAAGAAATGCCACTTACGGAATTGACAATCAACAACCGTCAGTTCATACATTTATTTCAGACTACAACTGTATAAATGGGAATATAATGGGGAATTACAACAATGTAACATCATCAACCGATATTTACACAGACCCTTTACTCCCTTGCGAATATGAGTTACACAGTGGTAGATATTATAATGCAACAAGTTATAATATTTTTAGTCCAATCTGGCAAGATGCCGATGGTGAAGAAGATGGTGAAAATCCTGTTTGCAAAACTGATTTAGGAGCCAATAAAGTTTGGCAGATTTATCATTTAAAATCGGAAAACGGACGTTGGACCGGAACACAATGGATCAATGACACGAATACAAGTCCGTGTATTGATGCAGGCGATCCGGTATCAGATTATTCAAATGAACCAGCACCAAACGGAAACAGGATAAATATCGGGGCTTTTGGAAATACCACGGAAGCATCAAAAACAAACTGAAAAGTTTGGATTTCAAGATTTAGACAAAAACTAAGGCTAGCAAAAGAATTAGTGCATTTGGCGGATAGTTTTCTCCCAAAAGCTTTCGGGAGAATGGGAACTATACGAAATTGTGCTTTAGAAATTTTAGGGTATCCCATTGCTGAAAACAAAAGGGAGCAAACCTTTAATTGCTTTTACCACAAAAGTTGTTTGCCTGCTATAAAAAAGCAGCTAAACTCGGGTAATTACAAAATGCGAATCTGCTAAATGAGGTAAATACGAAATGGGCTGAATCGGAGAAATGGATTGCGAAATACCCGAAGATATTTCGCAATTTGAACAATCCTTCCAATTTGAAAATGGGTTAGCAGCCTCCCGATGCGGCTTTTGCTTTTTTCTTGCGGCGTACAACAACTTTCTTTTTTACCGGTGAATTGGGTTGTTCGATACCCGTGTTTGACGGGCTTGCAATTTTAGCATAATCGAAACGCGGAGTACCTTTTTTATAACTCTCGTCCGATTTTGTTGCAGCCAAATCTTCTTTGTGTTCCGAATAATATTTATAGCCGCCCAACAACACTTTTACATTCTTAAATCCGGCCTGCCTGAACAGCATCCATGGTCCGTTGGCTTGCAGTTGGTCTTCGCCATATAAAACAACGGTAATGTTTTTCTTTTTCAAATTTTCGAGCCGTTTAATATTCTCTTTGTTGGTTAAATCGAAAGCCGAAATATTTTCGGAATTCGGAATATGTCCCTGTCCGTATGTAAATCTGTCGCGAATATCGAATAACACAACATTATTTACCTCTTTTTTTATAACTTTTTCTAATTGCCATGGATAAAAGCAGGCATCTTTATCGTTTAAAACAGTTAAACTCTCTTTCATGTTCAGGTCGTATTTCATTGTAGGTTTTTGTAGCGTAAAAAAACCTATAACAATAAGTACTGCAAACACCGAGAGTACAATTAAGGTTCTCCAAGGATTTAGTTCGTGTTCATGCATAATACTAATTTTTAGTTTTTATTTATTAACAACCTCCCGACGCTGCTTTGGTTTTTTTACGTCGTTTTACAATTACTTTTACTTTTTTTGTTTCGGTGTTCTCGGGTTTTGCTCCGGTAAAATAGAGTTTTGCTCCTTTTCTAAATTCGTAGGTGGCAAACTCTGTTAGTGGTGCATATTCCGGCGGCTCAACGGGTTGAATAATGGTGCGCATCCAACAGTTTAATCCTCCACGCATTACATACATTCCATCGAACCCCAACCGTTTGGCAATTATCCATGCCTGGTCGGCTTTAATATCGTCGTTCGATATAAACACTACTTTTGTTCCAGGAATGCCAAAGTTTTCGAGACTGGTTTCGGATAGCAAGCTGTCGACCGGAATATTAATGGCTTTTGGCAACGAGAAATTGTTGAACTCTTTTTCGTTTCTCACATCAATTATCTCCAGCGAAGGGTCTTGCTGAATAATCATTTTTGCCACCTGGTCGGTAGAGACATACCGAGTTGGTTGAATAATTTCCCACAAAAGTTTATCGGGCTCAATCTGTTTTAGTTTTTCCGTTTTATTCAGAAATATGGTTCCAACTGCCAGAAAGAGCATTAGAATGGTTAGAAAAATATAATTTCGATTCATCTGTATTAGAATTTATATTCTTTAATGTTTTTTCGAACTTTTTTCTCAATAAACATTGTTCCCCAGAAAGCTGCGAGAGCAATGACAGTAAAGGCTGCGGCAAACCACGATGCCGGAATTCCGGTTACATCGGTAAGGGTTACATTTCCAAGATTTCCGCTTGTGTAGAACTTCTCGAAAAGAGGGAATGCCAACGAGAAGATGTAGATTCCGATAAACAGACCGATGGTAAAAAATAACCCGTCGAGTTTTCCAATGGCGATGGCCGTAAAACTCGTTCCGGGGCAAAATCCCCCCATAACAAAACCAATTCCCATTATTATTCCTCCAAAAATCATTGGCCCGAGAAAGGTTGGTAGAATAAATATTTTTGAAAGGTCAATCCATCCTAAATAGTCGAAATAGAGCAATCCGGTCATGGCAACAATAACAGCGGTAAAAAATACGCGAAGAACTACAAAGTTATATCCGTAAAAAACGCCGGCCAAATTTCGGGATGAAGAAAACCCGGAAGCTTCGAGCAAAAACCCAAATACAATACCCAACAAAATTGCTATTACAAAATCCCATCCTGCGGGAATTATACCGTTCGGAATTAAAGGTCCCATAATTAATATTTTTTAAATTTTAAATCCATAATTTTCTAAAAAAATAGGCAAACAGGTAGCCCGAGCCAAATATGGCAAACATGGCAATTACACCTCCCAGCGCAAATGTAGCACTGCCGCTTAATGCTGCTCCGCTTGTGCATCCGCGCCCAAACTGACTGCCAAATCCAAACAGTATTCCACCAATAACAGCAAAAATAAGTCGCTTTTTATTGGTTATTTTCGGCCCTTTATCGATACGGAATTTTTTTACTCTGCCAAATAATAACCCCGAAAGCAGTCCGCCTAAAAGTACACCCAGCGACTCGAATACCAGCCAGTTATACATGGGTGAGTGATCGTCGGAAACAAACCTGCCCATGTATCCATTTTGTTGAGTTTCGTACGGAGCAATAATATTCGATGTGGTTACAACGGCACTTTTAATTGCTCCGCTTGCTCCCAGTCCACGCCCGGTGATATATACTGTGAGAATAACCAGTAATCCGAGTAAGACTCCACCGAGATAAGGATTTAAATATCGTTCCTGATTACTTGAAATTTGCTTGTTCATAATTGAATAGTTTTAGGTTCTAATATAAAAATCGGGTAATTTGTCCGGCTTCAACCATAACAAAACGAAACATTAATCCGCCAAAAAGAATAAGTGCCGGCGGCATCCATTTCGGAACATGGTATCCCCACAACTCAATTGTTTCGAGTGTTGCCGGGAAAATAAGTCCCAAAAGTACCACAAACACCCAAAAACTTATAGTAAACTGGCCACCTAAAAATAGTGCAGCCGCTTCGGTTGCTACTGCTGTTCCGGCCATAAATCCCATAAAGAGGTGGATAATTAAAAAGAGTTCGACACCAATAAATATAAGGTCGATACGGCTTAACACTTTCCGCTCGTTTTTGTCTTTGCTCATCCATATTGCTGCTGCCAGTCCAGTAGAGAAACCCGAAACAAGGAACAGTGGCCCTAATATTGAAGTGTTCCACAGTGGACGCGCATTAAATGCCGACAATAAGATTCCGGTATATACACCGAGAATTAATGCCAGAATCATCATCACCCAGGCAAACGGTTTTCGAACGCTAATTACCCAAGCCTCAAATTTGTAAAGAAATTTAAACTTCCAGTCCCACTTTGGAAACATATCGCGCATGTAACTGGCTACCCAAATCATAGAGAGTGGTGTTATCAGCAACAGAGTCCATGCTCCCCACGACATGGGAGAAGAGAAGCGAATGGTTGTGTAAAGTTGCCAAAAATATAACTTATGCGAGAGGTCGAGAAACAGTGCACTAAGCCCCACAATCAGTGCTATTGGAGCAATCATTGGAGCCCATTTTACTGTGGCAGGCATCTCCTTCTCTTTTCCGCGAACAACAAAATAGGCGGCAAAGAAAATTAATCCGGCTGCAAGTCCTCCTAAAAACAGATAGAGTGGAATTTCCCAGTGCCAGATATTCAGATACGGATCGATGTTTGGAATATTGCGTCCGCTAACAAATAATTCTTCTTTCATTTTATAACGAATTTAGTTAGGTTAGAAAATATAACTGAGGTTTAGTTCCGGCTTCGGGAGCCAACACTTTATGCGTTCTGTTTTTTAGAGCAAGCGATACTTTGCTGTTCGGATCGTCGAGGTCGCCAAAATGCAAACACTCGGTAGGACAAACATCGACACAAGCCGGGTTTTGTCCTTTTTCTACACGATGCATACAAAATGTGCATTTATCGACATAGCCGTCGGGATGTTGATAACGGGCATCGTACGGGCACGATTGAATGCAGGCTCCGCAGCCAATACATTCGTCGTGCGTAACTACTACAATTCCGCCCTTTTCAATATGGCTGGCTCCGGTTGGGCAGCAACGTACACAAGGTGCATTGTCGCAATGATTGCACCGTTCGGAGCGAAATTCCAAATCTAAACTGGGATAAGTACCATTAACATTTTCCACAATCCAGTCGCGGCAATAGCCGTGCGGAACATTATTTTCGGTTTGACAGGCAACAACACAGTCGCCACATCCGACACACTTTAGCGTGTCAATAGCCATTGCATATCTCATGCTTTATCCTCCTTATTTTCTTTAGCAGGGTTTTCTAATATAAATGTTACAAAATTTCCACGCATTCCAGTTCCGCCCATAATGGGGTCCATAACTACTCTTGTAACTAATTCCGAGTCGCTGCCTCCTTTTCCGTATGCGCGAGTTAGTTTCTTGTTGGTATGGCCAAAACCGTGTACCATGTACACCGAATCCCATCGGATACGTTCGGTTACACGTGCTTTTACAGGGAACGACGAGACCACTCCGTCCTGATTTTTTAACCAGATATATTGGTTGTTTTTTATCTCCCACAAGTCGGCCACTTTGGGGTTAATCCACACACTGTTTTCGTCCATTAAATCCCATAAATTATGATTGTTCGATGTTCGGCTGAACGTGTGCATTGGCGCCCGGCCGTAATTTAACCGGTAATAACCTTGCTCCGGCTCGGGGTGGTGTGTATATTTTGGAATAGGATCAAATTCTTCATTCGCCAGTTCAGTCGAATAGAGTTCTATTTTCCCCGTATTTGTGTTGAATTCAAAATCGGGTAATCCTTCGAGCCAGAAAAGATCGTCGTATTCGCGTTTGAACTTTTTAACTCCTATTCGTTGCATCTCTTCTAACGACGATCCAACTTGCTTGAGTTGCCAATCGATTACATCTTCAATTTTATCCCACTTAAAATAGGCCTCGAGGCCAAGGCGTGACGCCAGATTTTTGGCAATCCACCAGTTGGGTTTCGAGTCGTATTTGGGTTGAACTGCCGGCATTCGTAAGGCAAGTGCCGGTTCGCGGTGTGGCGATGTCCGAACAAAGTCGTACCGTTCTAAATAGGTACATTCGGGCAATACTACATCGGCATATCCGGTTATGTCCATCGGCATGGTATCGATAACGACCAGAAAATCGAGGTTGTTTATTGCTTCAAGCGTTTTTCTTTGGTCGGGCAACGAAGCCATTAAGTTTGTTCCGTAAACAATCCATCCCCGCAAATGGCAATTTAAATCGGCATTTGGAATTGTTGCATCGCAAATTCCTGTTGATAGAACTTCGGTTACCAGATTGTATTTATTGTCGGGGTAAGCGTCTTTCCACGACCGTGTTGGTTTTGGGTAGGGTGGATGTGGAAACGTTGGAAGATGAACTTTTTCGGGGTTGTAAAACCCTCCACGCCGACCCCACGACCCTAATAGTGCATTTAAAATTGCAATGGCTCTCGAACGTTGTGTGTCGTCGCCGTACCAGGTTACATGCCTTCCCGGATGCACTAAGGTGCTTGGTGCTGCTGCTGCCATTTCGCGTGCAGTAGCTCTTATTATATGTGGTTCGATGGTGGTAATTCCATAGGCCCACTCCGGTGTATTGTTTTTTACATGTTCTTTTAGTTCATCGAACCCAAAAGCATATTTCTCAATATAATCTTTATCGTAAAGCTCTTCGTTAATAATAACGTGAATCCAGGCCAAAAGCAGTGCGATGTCGGTGGCGGGTTTTATGGGCAACCAATATTTAGAGTGCGAAGCCGCAGTGGAGAATCGTGGGTCGACAGTAATAATTGTTGCCTTATTCTCGATGGCGTGCGACATCTCCTGAATTTGCCCGTTGTGCATGTTTTCGCCAATGTGCGAGCCAATTAATACCAAACATTTTGTGTCGCGAATATCGGTGCGTTCAGGCGACATGACATCTTCGCCAAAAGTAGCAGTAAAAGCAACTTCGCGAGGCCCGCGGCACTGGGCAAACGACGGTGCTGTTATATTGGGTGTGCCAAAAGCTTTTACTAAATGCGTTAACATTTTTCCGCCCGAACCGTGCGAGAAAAGTGCTAAACACTCGGGGCCGTGCTCTTTTCGCAATTTGTCCATTTTTTCGGCAACTAAATCTAACGCTTCATCCCAACTTGCTTTACGATAATACTGCGTACCGTCGGCTTTCGTTTCTCTTATTAATGGAGTTTTCAACCGGTCTTCGTCGTAGTACATTCCAACGCCACCGGTGCCTCGCGGGCATAAACGCCCGTTGCAGTGCGGGTCGTCGTTGTTCCCAATAATTTTTCTAATCTCTCCTTTCTTGTCTACATAGGTCCATCCGGCACATTTCCAGAAACATACTTCGCAGTAGGTAGGATAGGGGGTGAGGTCTTCGTCGCTCACCGGCCCTTGTTTGTCCGATTCAAAAAAACTGAATCCTTTTGCTCCGAGAGCACTAAACCCCAACGCGGTTGCTCCGGCTCCCGCTGTTGAAATTTTAATAAAATCCCGTCTTGTTTTCATTCGCGAAAATTTAAGTTTTACAAGCAGTAAGTTGTATTATTTGCCAAATTCATATCGAAAAACAGAAAATGAATTGTTGTAATCAGCAACTTAATTTCTCATCTAATTAGGTATATTTTTAGATGTTTGTAACAAATATAAAAATGTATTTCGGAAATAATAAACGCTGTAACTATTTGAAAACGTTACAAATAAGACTTTTGTTCACTTTATTTTGCGCATTGTCTTTAATAAAACGAGTTCAATGAAGTGAAAAATAATGCATTGCGCTTTTATACAGTAAACTTATGTTTATTTGAGATTTTTGTTTTGTATTTTTATTACAATTTAATCAAAAGAATTTTTCGAGGCTCTGCCTCGGGGCCATATATTCTCTCCTGAATTTTAGGAGAGATGTTATCCTTCATCTGACGGATAACAGAAGGGTGAAATAAAGAAAATCAGATTCTAATGTTTTATTACTTTTGCTGATAAATATTTTAACGTGGAAAAAAAGAGCAGGCGTACTTTTATAAAATTTGGAATTGCAGGAGTTGTTTCTTTGCTGATTGTTGCATGGAATAAGTTTACGCTTCGTCATATTAATCAATTAAAACATGTTCGTAAAGTTTTTCCTCTTCCGAAAAATCGGTTGGTTACTTTTTATCGGAATTTTATTGTTGTAAAACGCGAAAAAACAACAGTGTTCTCTTCGCATTGTACTCATTTGGGATGCGAAATTAACAGATTAGAAAATAATAAGTTAGTTTGTCCGTGCCACGGTTCCGAGTTCGATTTAGACGGGAATGCAGTAAAGGGGCCTGCGTATAAAAGTCTTAAAAAGATACCTTCACAAATTATTTCCAACGGTACGGAAATAGAGATAAATTTATAGCATGAGACTGAGGTGGAGACATACAACTTTTGGCACGCTTTCTATTGCGCTGTTTTTGTTTGTTGTTGTGTCGGGAGTTTTACTGATGTTTCCATTTAAAGTTGCTACCCCCTATTCGAGTATTACAAAAATGCTGCTCGAAGATCCGTGGTTGTCGTTGCTTCGTAATTTTCATTTTTGGAGTTCTCAGTTTTTTCTTATTTCCATACTTATTCATATTTTCGACCACTATCAGAAAAAGAAAGTTGGGTTTAAAATAGGAGTAGGTTTGCGGCTTGCGCTGGGTGTTTTTATTGTTTTCCTGGCAATGCTTTCCGGGTTTTTATTAAAGGGAGATGCCGACAGCGTACAAGCCCGCCTGATTTTGGAGACTCTAATAAAACGTATTCCGGTTATTGGCGAGTCGCTGGCGTATACATTTTTAGGGAGTGCCGGAAGTTTCCTGTTTATCTACATTCATCATATTGTTACGTTAACTGTTTTTATTGCCTATATAATTGTTGAACATAGCCGTAAGTTTAAACCATCGGGAACCGATATTCTAATTTCATTTTTTTTAGTTCTTGTTTTTAGCTTCTTATTTTCTGCTCCATTACACGATAGTTTTAACCCCTCGGTAAAAGGCCCCTGGTATTTTGTTGGGTTTCAGGAAATACTGCACTGGTTGAGCCATCCCGACTGGTCATTGTTACTAGTTGCAATAATGCTTGCGCTTTTTTTTATGGCGAATACAGGTAGCCGGAAGTTTTCTTTTATTGGGAAAAGAGCATTACTCGTTTTTACCGGTTTTTATATTCTTCTTACCATTACAGGGCTTTTTTTTAGAGGAGAGCGGTGGAAGTTAGTTTTGCCCGGGCAACCCGGTTACGGGTACAGTGTCTTAAATAATTTTAAAACAACGGCGGTAAACTTTTTCCCTGAGTTTGAAAACGAAACGGTTGACGGTTCTCCGGAAATTCAAGGCAGAAAAGAGAGCTGTCTTTTATGTCATACAGGTACTCACGGATTTGTTGATGCACACAAGCCCGAATCAATCGGCTGTTTTTCGTGCCACCTTGGAAATCCGTTTGCCACTTCAAAAACAGGAGCACACCACGGAATGATTTTAGTGCCCGGAAATATTGCAACAGCAAAACAAACTTGTGGAACGGCACAATGTCACCCCGATATTGCGAGCCGGATTCATACCGGATTAATGACTACTTTAAGCGGAATGATTGGGGTTGACAGAACGGTTTTTGGCGAGCAGAAAGATTTCGATATCCAGGCACACGTCAATAATCTGGGCAACTCGGCAGCCGATGAACACTTGCGAAATTTATGTGTGGGTTGTCATCTCGGAAACGGGAAAAACGTGCCGGGTGCAGTTACCGAAGAGAGTCGGGGGGGAGGTTGTTTGGCGTGCCATTTAAATTACAGCACGGAAGCTGCCGATTCGTTAAAAGTAAAATATCCGGAAAAGATGCAGGTGCACCCTGCGGTGAGTTTACAGGTTACTAACAATCACTGTTTTGGCTGCCACAGTCGCTCGGGGCGAATCTCGACCAATTACGAGGGGTGGCACGAAACACAACTGGAACCCGAAAAAATGCCTGAGAATAAGAATTACCGGCTTGTGGAGGGATTCCGTGTTTTTAAAAAAGTATCCGACGATGTTCATCACGAATTGGGATTGGAGTGCATCGATTGCCACAACTCGTACGAGTTAATGGGCGATGGGAATTTCTACTCGCACGAAGAACAACAGCAAGATGTTCGGTGCAGCGACTGCCATTTTCAGGGAAAACCAAAACTTACCGATGCCACCGATTTGGATAATGAGTCGGCACTAATTGCAGCACTGCGTTTTGGTTCTGTTTCGAATAAAAAGTATTTAACCACTCAGAAATACGGTCGCCCCTTAATTAATACTTTTTATGAAAACGATACCGCCTATTTTATCACAAAAAACAGGGGCAAAAAGTTTGTTTTAAAACCGCAGTCGAGTGTTTGTGCCCGCGATAAAGCACACTCTAATCTTGCTTGTTCGAGCTGCCACACGGCGTGGGCTCCCAGTTGCATTGGATGCCACAATTCGTACAACAAAAACGAACCGGCATATAATATGCTTACAAAAAAAGCGGTAACCGGTGGATGGGTAGAGTTCTCGGGGGTTTATAATGCAACACTTCCTGCGTTGGGCATTAGGAAAACCGGAGAAAAAGACGAAGTAATTCCCGTAATTCCGGGAATGATTTTAACCATCGACAAAGGGTCGTTTACAAAACAAAAACACGACTCGCTTATTTTTAGGCGGTTGTTTGCTCCGGCAGCACCACATACTACTGCGGCAAAGGGACGAAGTTGTAAGAGCTGCCATAACAACCCGGCGGCACTTGGTTTTGGCGAGGGAGAACTAACTTTTGAAATTACGGGAAACAGGGGTGTTTGGAAATTCAGGGCAATGTTCGAAAACGATGTTCACGATAACTTGCCTGCCGATGCCTGGACAGGATTTTTAAAAAATCGTACCGGAATGGTAGCCACCCGAAACGATGTTTTTCCGTTCGACATTAAAACTCAGCAGAAAATACTAACGGTGGGAGCGTGTTTAACCTGCCACAACGACGAATCGGAAATAATGGTAAACTCGCTGTCCAACTTCGATAGTGTTTTTGCAAAAAGAAGCAGCAAATGTGTTGTGCCCGAGTGGAGTGTGGAATAATAAATCAATATTTAATTGGTACATCTGTCGATGAAATGTTTTCTCCGGCAAAAATTCCAAGTCCGTTTTTTACATTCGAATAAATAATTATCGGCTCTGAATATATATCGTCTTGCAATCGCATTCTTTTTGCATAACTCGAACAGAAATTATAAGCATCTTTCGATAGCGAATGAAGTTCGATATGCAGTTTGCTTTTATCTAATATATAAATATTTCCTTTTTCTAATTTGCTTAAATCCTGATTGCTGAACAGATAATCGACATTGTTGTACATTGTTGCTGTGCCTGTAATTTTCTTTTTTTTAGATTGAAAAGTTGCATCGCTGAAAAGCAACGAGTTGTTTATATATAACTGATGACCGGGTAACTCTCCACTAAGAATTTCGGCATATTGCCAGGTGTAAAATTCGCGTATGTTGTTTGTTGTGTCGAGTTTTAGAACCGGAGCTGCAGCACTAATGTAATAATAGTTGTTGCCCGGGGGGTCGTTAAATTCAATTTCGAAATAGAAACGTAAAGAAAAAGCGGAGTCTTCTTCGGTAATCCACTTTAACCAAATGGCCGTGTCGGAAACAATCTCGACTTTTTGTGGCAGTTCCGATTGTGAAGATGCTTTCTGTGGTATATCATCTTCGGTAGTTTCGGCAACAATTTTATAAACTATTCCGGGAACGGGAGTTGTATTCGAAATAAACTTTCCAATACTATCAGCGGGTGTTTTTTCATAAGTTAGTTCTTCAATAAAAACATTGTTTTCGAATAGCGATACTTTCGCTTCTTTCAATTCAATAACTTCCTGTGTTTTTTGAGGGTGCATATTTTTGGTAACAGTAACACTCAGTTTTTCCTGGCCGGTAAACAGCGAGTTTACAACAATGAGGTTTGCAACACTGTTGGTTTTAATAATAAATTCTTTGTCGCACGAAACAAAAATAGTTGCTGCAACAAGCAGTGCTATTCCTAATTTTGTAACTATTTTGCTATTTCGTTTCATTGTTATTTGTTAAAATTTTATTCTATAACTAATTGTTGGCATTATCGGGAAAAGTGTACGTTGATAATAATTTGTTTCCAATTCCCCGGTTTCAGAGTTAAACTCGTCAGTTGAATAGTAGAACGACGGATTCATTTTATTATAAACATTTGTTGCACCAAATGTCAACTCCCACTCTCCCCACTTTCTAATTTTGCGGTAGGTGGCTGTTAAATCTAACCGATGATAATTGGGCAAGCGATAATTGTTTCGTTCAGTTGCATTTGTAACTATTCCGTTTCCGGTTGGTGTACTATATCCAAGATTGGGCGAAGGGAATTGCCGGTTGTCTTGCACGCCTGAGTTTTTATAAATTGGAGTTATGTAACTACTGGTGGGTACGGTTACAGCATTTCCAGTGTAAAAAATCCAGGCGCTGCTAATTGTCCACTTTTTATTTATCCTGTATTTCCCTACGAGCGAAATATCGTGTCGGCGGTCGTAACGAAACGGAAATATCCCGCCATTATTTATTTCGTTAAACTGGCGAAATGCCCACGATAATGTATATCCGGCAAATCCGGTAAATTTCCCTCTTGTTTTTCTGAAAAACAGTTCGGCACCATAGGCTTTGCCAGCGCCGGCAGTAATTTTTTCTTCCCATCCGGTAGCATCGAGTAAAAAGCTGGCACCGTCTTTATATTCAATTACATGATTCATATGTTTGAAATAGCCTTCCATCTCAAATAGGTACATTTTCGATAAAGCGGTTGAGAATCCCAATGAAAACTGTTGCGATTTTTGAGGTTTTATTTTTTTTGTGACCGGCACCCACAAATCCGACGACTGCGTAATTCCCGATTGCGTAAGTAAATGCATGTACTGGGTCATAACGGCAAATCCTGCTTTTATCGATGTTTTGTCGTTTATTAGCAACCGGGCATTTATTCGAGGTTCAGCCGAAAAATAGCTTTTGTTTTGAACAAAAAAAGAGGATAAATGAATCCCCCCGTTTATGCGAAGCAGTTCTGAGATGCTCCAGTCGTCTTCGAAATAGATGGAAATATCGGTACTAAAAATCTCCGAATTTCCTGTTTTATTTGTTATGGTTTCGCTATTTGTTTTCGAGAAAAAAGAGTTTATTCCGGGTTTAAATTTGTGGAAAATACAGCTGGCTCCAAATTGTAAATTATGATTGTCGGCAGGGAAAAACTGATAATCTTGTTTCAGTGCAACATCTGAAATATTCGATAAATATTCTATAGAATTCTCTTTCTCCTCAACTTCGTCGGGATTGCTGCTCGTTCGTTTTGTTAACTCGGTTGTATAATATTTATACGACGAAAAATAGGCTGTTGTATTCACAAACATTTTATTTTTGAAAATATGGTTCCACCGGAGTGTTGCAATAATGTTTCCCCAACCTTGAGCTCTTTGTGTTTCTCCGAGAACGGCAGTATTATTAAACTCCTGGTCTTCGGCAGTTTTGTAATAGTATTTGTCGCGGCTTAAAAATCCGCTAAAAAATAAGCGGTCGGTACCCGATACCTTATAGTTGGTTTTCAGGTTGAGGTCGGTAAAGTTGTACCCTTCTTTATATGAATAGCCTTTTTTTGAATTGTTTTTGTTATTTATGGGAACAAGAATTAAATCAGCATAAGTACGTCGTGCTGTAAACATTATCGAACTTTTGTCTTTTATGATAGGGCCGCTTACCGAAGCTTTTGCCGATAGCAGCCCGACTGTAAAATCCCCCGTCCATTTTTGATTGTTTCCCTCTTTCATTGCAATGTCGATTACCGACGAGAGTCGCCCTCCATACCGAGCGGGGAAAGCTCCTTTAGTAACTGTTACGCTGTTTATGGCATCGGCATTAAACGAAGAGAGGTAGCCCCACATATGATAGGGATTGTAAATGGGCACGCCATCTAATAAAATAAGGTTTTGGTCGATGTTGCCGCCGCGCACGTAAAAGCCCGATGAACCGTCAACCCCCGGTTTAATCCCGGGTAAAATGGTTATCGATTTTAACAAATCGGTTTCGCCGGCTGCCGCAGGAATTGATTTAATTTCGCTCGAATTAATTTTTATCGAGCTCATTTTCGATGAGGCAATTTGCCTGGCAAGTTCATTGTTGGTGTTTGTTATTCTCACCTCGTTTAACTCGTTCGATGAATGTTCGAGTCGAACATTTATTATCGTATCGCCGCTAGGAAGTGTAATTTGTTTTTTTTAAAATCCGATAAAAGAAAAAACAATTTTTTCGTTAACCGGATTGGGCGGAAGTAGTAAATTGTAATATCCAAAACTGTTTGTACTCGTTCCGGTTAGGCTGTTTTTTGCAAAAACTGTACACCCAATTAATACGTTCCCTGTTTCTGTATCATAAATATATCCTGAAATGCTGACCCTCTTTTTCTTACTTTTCGAAGTGTAGATTGTAATTTTATTTCCAATAATTTTATAGCCGAGTTCTTTCCCCCGAAACAAGTCGTCGAGAATAAACTTTACGGTTTTGTTTTTATATTCTTTCGATATTTTAGCGGAGTAACGATTTATTTTATTGCTGTAGGCAATAGATATTTTGGCTTCTGTTTTTAATTTCTCGATTGCTTTAGTAAGGGTAATGTTTTTAAACGAAATGGTTACTTGTTTTTCCAAAATTTGTTGTTGCGCAAATAGAGGATATGAAATAAAAATAAACAGAATAAACAACCCGGCTCTTCCCAAAAGAGGGAGAAAAGCTTTTTGTGAGTTTCTATTTTTATAACAAGTTATCATTAATGGGCTTAAAAAGAGTATCCGAAACTCAATCCTCCAAAGGCAGTAATTGCCTGATTGTTTGCAATGTATTCGCCTGAAATATGTATTAGGGGACTGGCATAAATTCTAAAAACAAAATGTTTCGAAATATTTTTGCGCCATCCTAGTATGGGCGAGATGTTATATGAATGAATATTCTTTGCTGTTGCGGGGTCAACAGTTTCGTCTTTTCCTGTCCAGTACGAACCGCCAATTCCAATCTCCAGAAAACTATTTTTCTTTCCAATATTCATTGTTAACTGATGAGGGACAGTGAGCCCTCCGGCAATAATTACTGCGCCAATTCCAACCGAGGCATTTACAAAATAACTTGGTTGTACAAAAAGTACCCGATTGTAATTTGTCGACAAAAACAGGCCGGTTCCGCCAACTGTAATATCAATAGAGTTTCGGTTAATGTTTTGTGTGGTTAAATCGGCTGTAGTATTCTGGCTGGCTGCAAACAACGGCAGCAAAAGAACAATGGTGAGGAGCACTGAATTTAAAACTTTTGTAAGTGGATTTGGGGGAACAGTTACGAGTTGCTGTTTAATTTTAATTCTTTTTTCTCTGTCTCTTTGCATTGTTAGTAGTTTAACCAGAGCAAAAATAAGGGTCATTGTAATCATGGTTGTTTTGCTGTTTTTTTGTTTTCTGAATTACTGTTTTCTATTGAGATATCGACGTTGCAGGTAAGTTTTATAATTTCTACAATCTCTTCAAGTTTAGTATTGTCGAAATCGGCATTTAAAAGGCAGTTGTTTTCTGTTGAAGTATTTATTCGAAGTTGCCTTTTATAAAACTTATTAAGCTCGGTTACTACGTCGGTAATTTTAGTGTTTTTAAATACGAACTTTCCTGTTCGCCATGCCTGAAAATTAGGATTTAACGTGGCAAACTTATTAATTTTCTTCCCTGAAACTTCTGCCGAAAATCCTTTCGTAATAATTATCTGTTTGCTTTTGTCGGCATTTGTAACCTGAACCGTTCCGGTAGCTACTGTAACTTTTGTTGTATTCGTATTGTTGTTTATATTGAACGAAGTTCCCAGTACTCTAATTTCAGCATTTTCAGTAGTAATAATAAATGGTTTCTCCGCATTTTTGGCAACCTCGAAAAATGCTTCTCCGGTAAGTTTAACAGGTCTTTTATCTCCTTTGAACTCCTCGGGGTAGGTAAGTGTTGCATTGCTGTTTAGCCACACTTTCGATCCGTCGTTTAATGTAACTGTTTTTCCACGTTCGGTGTGGGTGGCAGTAGTTTGTACAATATTTACTGTCGAAAAAAGTTCGAATGATTGTGAAGTGTGAATAAAGTAGTACGCCGAAAAAACTCCAATAACCAAAATAGCTGCAACGGCTGCAATTTGTTTAAGTTTTGTATTTAGCCAAATTACTTTTGGGGCTTTTTTCTCTTTTTGTTTGAAGTTCTCTTGAATCTTCGTCCAGGCTTTTTCTGAATCGAAATCAATAATTTCTATATTTTTACCATTTTCCCAAAGCTTTTTTAAAATTTCGTATTCGGCTTTATTATTGCGTTTAAATTCATTTATCAGCAGCTCTTCCTCCTTCGAATTTTCATTTAAAAAGTGTTTTGATAATATTTGGTAAATTTCATTCATCCAATAATTTTTAAGTCTCAACTATATGTCGAAACAGAACGCGAATACCCCTATCTATTCTTTGTTTTTTTACGAATAAAAGAACAGAAGTAACGAAATGAGCTTTTGGTCTTTAAGTAGTTCCTTCATTTTTCGCAGTGCTCTGCCCATTTGGTTTTCAACTGTTTTAACCGAGATGTTGAGCTCTTCTGCAATCTCTTTATAAGTAAGCCCCGATTTTCGGCTAAGTAAAAAAACTTTCCGGGTTTTTTCAGGTAGTTTGGCAGCAAAATAGTGGAACATGGGTTCAATGTCGTCTTCGGTAAAGCTTGAAGCCGAGGTTTCTCTATTGTCAAAGAACCGGTCGACTACAATCTCGTTTTTAACTTTTTTTGTTCGGAGGTAATCGATGCACTTAAATTTTGTTGCACGTAATAAAAAGCTCTCAATATTTTTGGCTTCGCTTAATTTATTGTTTTCCCAAAGTTGTATAAAAAGGTTTTGTACAATGTCTTCCGACATAGGAATATCATCAACAATTTTTGAGGCATAATTACAGAGCGGAGAATAATACTGATGAAATATTTTTTCGAAATTGTTATCCAAAACAGTTAGGCTTTTTAATCTATCGGATAAAAGTATTATTTTATTG
>JALUZN010000456.1 GCA_027011835.1 Draconibacterium sp.
ATATTGGATCATCTTTTGAAAGTAATTGGGAAATAAGATAATATGTTGGAAATTACAAAGTTGAAAATTATAGCTGTCGAAGGGAGAGATGAGGATAACTTTTTTTCAGCTCTATTTGATTATTTAGGAATAAGTGATATTCAAATTATTATTTTTGAAGGTAAAACGAACTATAAAAAACGAATTAAATCTATTACTAAAGTTTCAGGATTTAGTAAAGTTCAATCTTTCGCACTGACAAGGGATGCAGATAATAATCCTCCTCTTTCAGCTTTTGAAAGTATAAAAAATAGTCTTAAGCAAGCAGGTCTTCCCATTCCGGAAAGTCTTAATGAATTTACTGAAACAAATCCTTCTGTTGGAGTTTTCATAATGCCTGGAAATTCAAAAGAGGGAATGCTTGAAGACCTTTGTTTGCAATCCATTGAAAAATTTCCTGTGATTGACTGTATTGATAGCTTTATTGATTGTAGTGAAGAAAAACCAAGCAATGAATCAAAAGCAAAGATTATGTGTTATTTGGCAACAAAAGGACCATCTTCAAGCAGTCTTGGGTTAGCAGCAAAACAAGGTGTATGGGATTTTGATTCGGAATCATTTACTGAGTTGAAAGAATTTATTCTTAACATATAATATTAAATCTATTCCTAAAAATCAAACATCTCTACCCAAAGTCGTTCGAACTCGTTGCGATACTGTTTTACAATGTCATATTTTGAGGTTGCGAGGAGGTTTTCCTGATTGTGTTTTGTGGCGGTGTAGGTCCAGTTAAAACTTCCGGTTATTGCTATGCGGTTGTCGATTATCCCGAATTTATTGTGCATATGGTAGTGCGAATGGTCGATTTTAACAGGAATTCCGGCACGTTCCATTTCAATAATTTCGGAACCTGCGGCATTAACTTTTTCGTCGTCGGTAATTATGCGCACTTTAATATTGCGGCGGTGGCAGGCAATTACTTCGTGTGCAAGTTCGTTGTCGGTAATGGTAAAAATACATAAATCGACCGATGCGTGTGCCTCGCGTAACAGTTTTAAAATGGTCGCTTTAATTTCGTGGCCGGGACTAAAATAGACGTTGTTAAAGTGAAAACTATAGCGGTCGATAATGCTAAAACAGTTTTGCAGCCAGCGTACAATCTGGCTTTTACTTTTTGTCTCTTCGAAAAAAACGGCCTTTTTAAAAATCTGGTTTCGCAGGTTTATCCGGTCGGTACGTTCCAGCCGGTTTATTTTTCTGATGATTTCGCGGCTTACCTTTATTTCGGCGAGATTATCGAAGTTTTGGGTAAAATAGTTTAGTATTGTTTTCATTTTGTTTGAAATTTAGAACCAAGAACCAAGAACCAAGAACCAAGACAAAAATTAGTGCTTTAACTTTTGCCGTCTCATTTATGGGACGGTTTTTAGATGATAAAAGAAATATCATCTTATGTTTTAATCCGTTGGATAAATCCAACGGTAAAGGATAGCTCTATTTGCTCACAGTCTTTAATGCTGATGTTCATTATTATCTGTCTAATTTTTATTTTTTAAAAGTGTGTGCCACCCAGTTGTTTTTCGATTGATAACTGGTGTCGGTAAGTCCGAGGTTTTCGGCTTTTGTTTTAATATCGTTTATGTCGTTGGTATAGAAGCCACTCATTATTAAAACGCCGCCGGGCCGAAGGTTTTCGACGTAGGTTTGCATATCGTTTAACAGGATGTTTTTATGAATGTTGGCAAAAATTACATCGTATTTTTCGGTGCCAAGCAAACCTGCATCGCCCAGTTTTACGTCTATATTTTCGATGTTGTTTAACCGGGCATTTTCAATTGTTGCGTTGTATGACCACTCGTCGATATCGATTGCAGTTACTTTTTTTGCGCCTTTCATTGCTGACAGAATTCCAAGAATTCCGGTGCCGCACCCCATATCGAGAACTGTTTTTCCGGCAAAACTATTTTCGAGGATTGATTCAATAATTAGCGAAGTAGTTTCGTGGTTGCCGGTGCCGAAAGCCATATTTGGCTCGATAACTATTTCGTATTTTGCTGCCGGATAATTGGTGTGAAACGGAGCCCTGATAACGCACTCTCCGGCAATTACAAGAGGTTCGAAATAGTTCTTTTCCCACTCTTCGTTCCAGTTTTTATCTTCAATGGTTTCGGTTTTAATATCGAAAACGGCGTTGTCTTTAAATTCTGCAATAACCGAATCGAGGGCTTCTGTATTAAAACCGGGAGCCGGAATATAAGCTTCGAAACCGGTTTCGGTATCGACAAAACTGTCGAATCCAATCTCTCCGAGTTGTGCTGCTAAAACATCGCGCAGCCACTCTTGAAACGGGGTAATTTCTATGGTTATTTTTTTGTAGTTCATTGTAAAATTATTTCAATTGACGGTATAAAAAACAAACGTATAAAAAATGTTTGGTTTATTTTAGTTATAAAGATGCTATTGCCACTGGCAGGGATTGGAGAAAGTAGCCTGCCGAAGACCGGCCCGAGTGTTTTTTAGCAAACGGCTGCGACCGGAGGAAGCACACGGATTGCTTAAAAACACCGGAGGCGGGAGAGGCAGCTACTTGCGGAAAGCCCGGCCGCCAGCCTAATCGTAAAATTTATTGGGGAAAATATTTACGGCAATAAAACCGAAAATTCCGGTGATTGCGATGATAATAAAATCGATGATGTGTTTTGTGATTTTTACCCGTTTTTGTTTTAGCAGAACGAAGTGGACGGCAGCAAGCAATAGGCTTAAAAACAGCCAGTAAAATGACTCGGGCGGTGTGACGAAGAACCTGACGAAGCCCGATGTTTTATTGGTTAAACTGATTTGTGCGGGGAAGATAAATTGTGCGATTTTGCCTTCGGTGCGCTGGCTGCGAACCGGCCATTTTTCGATGAACTCGTCGACTTTTTGATAGTCGCGGTTGAGGGCGGTTACGTGCATTTCGCCGTCGGTAATTGAGATGACATTGAAGTTAAAAAGGTCGCTGTAGATTTTTATCTCGGCAATTTGCGGGTTTAAATTTTCGATGGGGAATTTAATGAGTTCGTAGTCGTATTGCGTTAAAATATAGATTTCGTTGTTGGTTGAAAAGAGGTAGGCGTAATAGCGTTTGTTTTTAAAATCGACACACCGTATTGTTTTGAATGTCAGTCCGGTGGGCGTTTCTATTTTGTGGACGTAAGGTTCGCCTTTAATCATTTTTATATGAAAAAGCTGGTTGGCCGAGTCGATGATAAAATAACCTTCGTCGCACGATTTGCGGGTGGTTGGAATTCCTTCGATGGTGGTTGCCGGAAATTTAAATCCGTGCTTGTAGAGTACCGCCGAAAACATACGACTTTTCTCTTCGTTAATTTTATTTGTTGCGGCGTCGATAAATTCCATACGCCAGGTAATGCGGAAAAAATCGGGAGGCATTGATAGGTTTGCCCGCCCCGACTGTGACTCGAAAAGTGGGAACAGCGTGGGTTGTGGGGCGTTAACCTCTTTGGGGCGCACTCTGAAAGTAGAGCGGTTTATTGTAATGTCGTGCATATCCATTTCGACACCGTTAATGGAGTCGGGCATGGTCTTGTTTAGCAATAACTGCCTGACAAAAAGGAGGGGGAGTTTTTGCTCGTACTCTTCGCGCGTTAGCTCTTCGCCTTTTATATTGGTGCGTTTTACTCCATTGCCCGAGCGGAGAATTACAAAATTGTTATCGATACAACTGTACATTACATATGGCGCTCTGATTGGTTTTGCAAATGCCATCCAATACAGTTTCGGGAGCACAATTGCAAATCCAACCACTGCAAGAATTACCAAAAAATATCTACTTAGTTTTACCATTATTTTGTTGTTTTGTCGTGTTTTTTTATGAAGACTTTTCTCTGCTACATTTCTCCTTTTCGAAACCGGAATCCTGAAAAAAGCAGCGAAATACTTGATAGTATTACAATGATTACCAGCACCGGATTGGCGGTTGCGTAACTTCCTGTTGCTGCCTGTTCGAAAAACAGCGGAACAATTGTGGCGGCAACCAGAATGTATAAAAAGCGGTATTTCCAAACCGGTTCTAAAACAATTAACGCCACAAAATAGTAGGCGGCAAACCCTGCAAGAAACCAAGGCGTAATGGTTATAAGTGCCGGAATAATAATGTTAGACGGGAAATACAGCGCACTAAATGCCACAAAAATGGAGAGAAAAAGAAGGTAACTGGCAAGCAAAACGAGCGTGCCGAAAAGCATCATTATAAGCAGAACTCGGTTCTCGTTTAAGGGCAAATGAAAGGTGAGTTTTATCCTTTTGTCAACGGTTTCGGGGAAAAACTGAGCAATTGATATTGCCAGTGCGCCGGCAATTGGTACAAATTTTAAGTATCCGAAATATTTAAGTTTCATAAAAAGCAGTGTGTACCAATAACTATTGGCATCGCTAAACTTAAAGTTGTGTTGTACGGATAAAAAAATATACCCGACAACCAACGTTCCTAATGTGGCAAATGCGATTATAAACCAGCGTGTTTTTAGCCACTCTTTGTAAATTATCGATTTTAGCATAACAGTTAATATTTTCCGGTTAATCCTATAAATGCATCTTCTAATCCCATTTTAACTTGCTTGAAATTTGAGTGGGCAATCCCTTTTTTCTTAAGGAAACTTTTTACAAACTCCTCCGATTGGTAGGTGTAAATCTCAACTTTGTTATGCACTTTTTCGAAATTGGCAACAAATTCTTCGTTGGACAGGTCGATTGACGGGTCTTCCACTTCGAGGTAAAACTGCTTAAATTCGTCCATAAAGTCGTGTACATTTCGTTGCGCCAAAATGCGGTTGTAGTCCATAATCAGCACATCGTCAATCAGGCGTTCCATATCCTGAATAATATGCGAAGTGGTGAAAATGGTTTTCTTTTTTGCTTTGGCATATTCGCGCAGGTAGTCGATAAACAGACGGCGGTAGCCAGGGTCGAGTCCCATCGAGAAATCGTCGAGGATAAGCAGGTCGGGGTCTTGAGCCAGAATTAAACCTAACGCAACCTGCGAGCGTTGTCCGCACGACATTGATGAAATTTTTTGCTTTGGAGCAACCTTTAATTTCGACATTAATTCCCAGTAGGGTTCGTTGTCCCATTTCGGATAAAATCCGGAATAGAACTTCTCTATCTGGTTGATGTTCATGAATGTATATTGAATGTGTCCTTCAATCAGAAATCCGATACGTGCTTTTGTTTCGGGTGTTAAATGTTGCGTATTCTCGCCGTAAATGAGGCACTCTCCGCTTCGGGGTTGCAAAAACCCGTTCAGGATATTTATTGTGGTGGTTTTTCCCGAACCGTTTTTCCCCAGAAGACCGAGAATACTGCCCTCTTTTACATGGATATTGAGATTTTCGTAAACCATCTTTTTCCCGTAATAGTGGGTTAAGTTGTTGCACTCAATTGCGTTGCTCATATTTTTTATTTTGATTTTTAATCGTTGTTGTTGTTTCGTTTTGGTTTTTGCCGCTCTGTCTTCGGCATCAATTTATAAAAAACTTCAGTATTTTGTTAAACAAAAAGGCAACAGGTAAATTTATACACTATTTTTTGCAAAAAAACATTTAGCCCTTTTATTTTTTTTATCAGCAACATGGAAGGAAGATAAATAGCTTTTAAAAATTAGGTGTAATGGACAAAAAGGAGGCTAATTTTAAGTACATCTGCTCATGTGGACAAAAAGGAGGCTGTATTTATTAACGATATTTGACAGTGAGATAGAGTATAATTATCTTTACAAAAT
>JALUZN010000457.1 GCA_027011835.1 Draconibacterium sp.
ATTAATAACAAAATATATACCTATTGTAAAATTCAAATTTTAAAACGAATAAAATGAAATTAATTTTAAGTGCTTTTTTGCTGCTGAGTTCAATTGTACTTTCAGCCCAAACAACTTTAGATTTAAACAGTAAACTCCCCGAAGACCCAAATGTGAGTAAGGGGGTACTTGAGAATGGAATGACCTACTATGTGCGCTCGAACGGAACACCGAAAAACCGTGCGGAACTGTTTTTAATTGTACGTGCCGGTTCGGTAGACGAGGACGACGACCAACAGGGATTGGCGCATTTATGCGAACACATGTCGTTTAATGGAACAAAAAACTTTCCGAAACACGAATTAGTTAGTTATTTCGAATCGATTGGGATGGATTTTGGTGCAGAGATTAACGCCTACACCAGTTTCGACGAAACCGTTTATACATTAACCGTTCCACTCGACAAAAAGGAATACATCGATAAAGGGTTGCAGGTTTTATACGACTGGGCAAGCCAGGTTACCGATTCGGACGAAGAGATAGACAACGAACGTGGAGTAGTTCACGAAGAGTGGCGAATGGGACGTAATGCAAACAACAGAATGCAGCAAAAATGGTTGCCTGTATTTTTGCACGACTCGAAGTATGCTAACCGATTGCCTATTGGAAAAATGGAGGTGGTTGACCATTGTAAACCTGAAGTGTTACGCCGGTACCGAAAAGATTGGTATCGCCCCGATTTACAAGCTATTGTTGTGGTTGGCGATTTCGATAAAGATAAAATGGTAGAGACCATTAAATCGAAGTTCTCGGCCATTCCAAAAACTAAAAACCCGCGCGAGAAAAAATATTTCGATATTCCCTATCATAAAGAGACATTGTACAGTATTGTTACCGATCCGGAAGCTCAATATCCCGTTGCATTTGTTTTTTACAAGCATCCGTTAGAAATATCGAAAACACTGGGCGACTACCGCCAGTCGATTGTAGAGAATCTTTATAGTGGAATGATAAATAAACGTTTGGCAGAAAAAACGCAACAAGCTAATCCGCCTTTTTTAATGGGTATGTCGTCGAATTCGCCTCTGTTTGGTCCAACAAGTGTTTATCAATCGGTTGCAGTAACAAAAAACGGCGAGGTATTAAAAGGGCTAAAAGCGGTATTGATTGAAAACGAGAGAGTTCGTAAGTTCGGATTTACCCAAACCGAGTTGGATCGCCAGAAAACAGCTGTTTTAAATTCGATGGAAAAATCGTATAAAGAGCGCAATAATCAGAAATCGATTAACTATGCCAACGAGTATAAACGTAACTTTTTAATGACCAAAGAACCCTTTCCGGGGATGGAAAAAGAGTACGAATATTATAAAGAATTTATTCCCACAATTACAGTTGATGAGGTAAATAAATTGGCCGAAAAGTGGGTTACCGACGAAAACAGGGTGGTGGTTGTAACGGCTCCCGAAATTGAGGGGGTGAAAGTTCCGACAAAAGAGGAGCTGGTTGTACTTTTAGATGAGGTGAAGAATGAAAAAATTGAACCTTACGAAGATGCTGTTGCGAATGTACCACTTATTGAAGATGAGCCTTTTGGAAGTAAAGTAATAAAAGAAAGAGCACTTGAGAATGTCGATGCCGTTGAATGGACACTCGAAAACGGAGCAAAAATAGTTATTAAACAAACCGATTTTAAAGACGATGAGATTTTGTTTAATGCGTGGAGTTTGGGAGGTACTTCGTTGTATGGGTTAAAAGATGTTGTGTCGGCCGGATTAACAACCGATTTGATTAACCAAAGTGGAGTTGCCGATTTTGATAAAATTACGCTCGATAAAATGCTTTCCGATAAAGTGTTTCAGGTGTCGCCGTTTTTAAGTCAGTTACGCGAAGGATTTAACGGCAGCTCGTCGGTAAAAGATGCGGAAACGTTGTTGCAAATGGTATATCTTCATTTTACTTCTCCCCGTTTCGACGAAACAGGTTATAAATCATTAATGTCGCAGTATGCAACAGTTCTCGAAAATAAATCGGCATCGCCAATGGCAGCATTTAAAGATACTTTAACTGTTGTTATGTCGAACTACAACAAACGTGTGCGGCCAATGACTGTTGAATTGTTAAAAGAGGCCGATTTTAATCGTATGAGTGAAATAGGAAAAGAGCGCTATAAAAATGCCGCCGATTTTGTATTCTTTTTTGTCGGAAACATCGACTTAAAAACATTTAAACCACTGGTAGAGAAATATATCGGTGGAATTCCTTCTACTTCGGAACGCGAAAAGTGGGTGAACTTAAATATTCATAAACCCGAGGGAGTTGTTAACAAGGTTGTGAAAAAAGGGAAAGAAGATAAGAGTATTCAATACATTGTCTTTCACGGCGATTTCGATTATACTTCGCAAAACAAAGTGCAGTTAAATGCTATGAGCCGGATTTTAACCACGCGCCTGCTCGAGGTAATTCGCGAAGATAAAAGCAGCGTTTACTCAATTGGTGCCTACGACTCTTCTTCTAAATTTCCGGAATCTGAATATACAGTTGCAATTACGTATGGAGCTGCACCCGAAAAGTTGGACGAATTAAAAAAGGCTGTTTTTGAGGAGATTAAGAAGTTTGCTAAAAAAGGACCGAGCAAGGAGGAGTTGGCAAAAGCTCAAAAGAAAATGTTACGCGAGCGTGAAACGCAGGTTCGCGAAAACCGTTTCTGGTTGAATGTTTTAAGCAGCACGTATTACATTAAAGATGGCGATTTCTCTGAATTCGGAACGTATGAGAAACTGGTAAATAACCTAACGGTTAAGTCAACAAAAAAAGCATTTAAAAAATATTTCGATTTTAAAAACTACATAAGTGTGGCTTTGGAGTCGGGTAAATAATTGCGATATAGAACAATAGGGGAGAGCCGGAATGTTAATAATTCCGGCTCTTTTTTTTTGAGCCGGTTTCGAACAATTTTGCTGAAGCAAAAATTCTAATCAAAAAATTTTTAATTTAGGCTTCTTGTTTAAAAATATAAGACGAGCATGATTTTTTAAACATAAAATAGAATATTTAAATTATCTATGCCAGTTTTGTATTCCGGGAGTTTTAGGTTTGACATATTTTTGTATTAGTTTAATTTAATTAGAATTGAATGAAAATTTATTCGCCACTTTTTATTGTTATTCGGGTTGTTGCCTACTCGTTGTTGATGTTTGGAATTGCCGAGGGAATTCTTTTTGATGCTGGCCATCCGATTGGAGACAGCTTTTTTAGCGAAAATACATTTACCGAAATTACACAGGAGATTATTCTTTTTATTCTTTTTTTGTTCTACCTGTTTATTGGTTTTAAGTGGCGCGAAATACAACCTGTTGCAAATTTTGTTTCACTCTTTTTTCTGATGTCGTTTATTCGCGAATTCAACTTTTTAATCGAGGGGTGGATATATCCTGTACTAGTTGTCTTGGCAATAATTGTGTGGCTTTTTATTCGCGATTATAAAAAAATAAAAGCGGCATCTATCCGCTTTTTTAGTACTCCTGCATCGGCCTGGTTTTTAGCCGGTTTTATTATTACATATATTTTCAGCCGCTTGCTGGGACGTTCAAAGTTCTGGAAATTAATGTACCACGACGAAAGTTACAGGCTTGCAAAAGCAGCTACCGAAGAGGGGATTGAACTGCTTGGCGATACATTAATGTTCATTGCAGCGTTTGAATTTTTTCTCTTTTATCGGTTTAAAACCGTTAAAGATTAATTATATCCTGCCTATTTTACCCGCATAAACCGGAACATTTTAAGCATCCAGTTTGGAAGTGGGTGGTGTCCACGTTTTCGGAAATCGATGTACCAGCCAATTTTCTTTAGCAGTGGAATTTTATGTGTTTCCACAAATTCAATTAACGTTCCTTCGGGTGCCTGAATGTAGGCAAAATTTCCGGCTGCTTCGCCCATATCGAATGTATCCATCGCATTTGCACTGTCAACGGTAAACGGAAATCCTGCATCTTTTACCTTACTCCGCATCTCATCCATTCCGTTAATATCGAAACAGAGGTGAATAAATCCGGGGTCGCCCCAAATACGGCCTTCATAAATATCTTTTGGTTCGCGGTTAAGCACCTGCACCAGTTCTATTACCGACTCGCCAAAGAACGGACTGAATGCACCGTTTTTTGTGTCGGTATGTTTTAGTAATACACGGCGAAACTCTTTGTCGCCACCCGGAATCGCTTTAAAATCGTCGAACGTTCCGGTTTTGTCGTAAACAACTTTATCGTATTGAAGCAGTTCCTGGTAAACTTTTAAACTTTCGTCGATATTTTTTACGCCAATAACGGTACCTAAAATACCACCGGTTACCGATTTTTCATTTTTCTTAAAAACAGATTTATGGTTTTTTATCTCCCACATATTTCCATAAATATCTTTCATATAAAAATGGTCGTTTCCTGTGGGGTCTTTTTCAACTTCTCCCAATAAATTGAGCTTTGCCTCTGAAAATCTTTTGTAAGTCTGCGAGATATTATCCGATTTTAGTTTCCCGATATTTATTCCCAGGTCGCCCAATTGAATTTCAAACGGGCAAGGTTGAGGTGTTTTCCCGGTGTGTTGCCAGATTTCGAAACCGCCTCCACCTCGCATGTTCAGTGCCAGAACTGCATGGCGGGCACGTGGTTTTCCTTCGGTGTGTGCCAGCATTAATTCTGCAATTGCTTCCTCTTCAAACATTTTAATATCCATGCCAAAATGTTGGCGATACCATTTCCATGCTTCTTTTACATTCTCTACTCCAACTCCAAGTTGCTGAATTCCGTTAATTTTTGCTGCCATAAAAACTATAATCTTCTTATTAATATTTTGTTATAATGGTTTTACGCGCGACGACATATAATAAAACAACCCTGGCAAAAAGCGCCTGATGTGTACCATAATAGTCTCGCGTCCGCCAAATAAAATCTCTTTACGTTCGCGTTTTAATTTATTACAAATAATTTTTGCTGCTTTTTCTGCACTCATTCCGGTATCCTGACCTTTATCCATTTTCGAATGTGCTTTGCCCTCTTTATTTATGGCATTTACCGAAATATTGGTTTTTATACGCCCCGGAATAATTATCGATACGTGCACATTATTGTCTGCATTTTCGGCTCTTAAACTTTCGAAAAAACCGTGAAGTGCATGTTTTGAGGCAGAATACGACGAACGGTAGGGAAACCCAAATTTACCTACAATGCTTGATGTAACAGCAATTTGTCCGCCACCGTTTCTTATCATCGATGGTAAAACTACTTTGGTAAGTGCAATGGTTCCGAAATAATTTACTTCAAATATTTTGCGGTCGACAAACAGTGGGGTTTCGCTAACAAACGAGCGCTGACTAATTCCACCAAAATGGTAAAGACAATCAATTCGCGGAAATTCGTTGAGTACCTCTTTCCCCGCCAACTCAACCGCTTTGGTGTCGCTTAAATCGAAAGGAATAATTGCGGTTGTGCTGCCATTCTCTTTACAAAATTTTGCTACCTCAAGCAGTGCTTCTTCTTTTCTGCCCGATAAAATTAAGTGTGCTTTGTTTTTCGATATTTCCAGTGCAACCGCCTTCCCAATTCCCGATGAAGCTCCGGTTATCCAGATTGTTTTACCTGTAAAGTCCATTTCTGTTAATTATTCAAAAATGCTAAGATAACAGATTATTTAAGCGTATAAAATTAATCATTTTTTATTTTATTGTTACCCGTCTTGTTTTTGTTTAAAAGGGCATATTGTAGTTATATAACTTTTGAGATTTACATTTCAATAAAAAATATTCTTATTGCTTGGCCAAATAAAGCCCGGATTTAAAACTAAATCCGGGCTTTTAAAATGAACAGAACTCCTTAATTCCGACTTTTATATCGGTTTACCCATGAGTCTGTTTTCTCTCCCCATATTTTAATTTATGCAGCTTTTTTCCCCATAAATGTTTTGGTAAACAGGTCGATAAAAATGGTAATTCCACCAATCAACATTAACGAGTCGGGCAAAATTCTAAACCACATCCAACCCTGAACAATTTCGAGTGCTTCGCGTGTACGGGTGTAGTAGTAACCCATTTCGGCAGCAACTTTTGTCTGTTCCAGCCCAATCATTAGTGTTGGCAGGGCAAAAAGCAGAACACCAATGGTTAGCGACCAGAAACCTATTTTGCTCCATTTGTCATTCCAAACCCAACCGTTAGCCATTGCATTTGCGCGCGAGGTCATATACAGAAATGCAATTGAAATGTATCCGAATGCACCCAAAAGAGCAACGTGCCCGTGAGGCATAATTAAGTATGTACCGTGCGAATAGTACGAAATGGTTGGCGTGTTAATAACCATACCGAAGAATCCGGCACCAATCCAGTTTAAAACGGCCGAACCGGCAATAAACATAAATGGAGTACTGAATTGATTTGTTTTACCTTCCGCTTTTTGTTCGCGTTGATTTTTCCATGCTTCAACAATCATAAGTGCAAGTGGCAGTGGCTCGAGTGCCGAGAAAATTCCTCCAATTGCAATCCAGTATTCATCGAGTCCTTGCCAAAAATAGTGGTGCCCCACACCCAGTGTTCCCGACATCATAATTAAGAAGAGTTCGAAGAACATCACTTTCTCGGCAGTTTTTTGCGAAATAAGTCCAAGCGAAACGGTCATAAACGCAATTACTCCGGCGGCAAAAAGTTCAAATGTCAATTCAACCCAAAGGTGAATTACCCACCAGCGATAGTAGTCGTCGACCGTAAAGTTTGGCATAATTTTGTGTACAGGCATCATTCCGGCGATATACAGCGTTGCAATACCAAAAGCCGACCAAATAATTGTTCCGACCAGCGGATTGTTTGTGGCCGATTTACGAATGAGCGTAATAATTAGTAAGAACCAGAAAACCAGTCCGACAACCAGTCCAATATCCCAAACACGCCCTAAATTTAATAGCTCGCGTCCTTCGTTTCCAAGCCAAAACCATGTGTCGCGTAAATGTCCGGTAGCACCTAAATATAAACCAATAATAGAGCCTACTGCAACCACAACCAAAGCCACCCAAAGCACGTCAATCAGCCATGGGAATTTGTGGTCTTTGCCGGCAACCCAGGGAGCAATTAATAGTCCGCCAACAAGCCAGCCTACAGCAACCCATAGAATAGCCAATTGTGTATGTATCGACCGGATAACATTAAAAGGCAGGATGTGTTGCGAGAAAACAAAATCTTGTGTCGGGTCGGCATACAAGTGTGCAATGTATGCGCCTAAAAACATTTGCACAACAAATAAGAGCGCAACAATAGGAATGTATTTTAAAAGTTTTTTTTGCGATTTAAAAAGCTTATCGACTTTTAATGCCGGTGCTAAATCTTCTGCCCGGTCTTTTTTGAAAAGATATTCATACGATAAGAAGATAACCAAAATGGTTAATGTCCACAGCAGCAGAAATTCCCAAAGCGAAACTATGTGGTTGTTATATCCTGTATCTTGATCAACCAGTGGCTCTTTGGGCCAATTGTTCGACCAGCTGCGCTCTTCGCCAACTTTCCCTTCGGTACCGGGGCGTAACGATGAGGCTACCATTTGTGACCAATCGACAAAAGCGGCAATTTTTACTGCCTCCTCTTTTTTAATTACTCCTCCTGCAAAACCTCTTTCAGGGTCGCCTTCAACCAACATTTTTACTAATTTTTTTACGTTGTTGTGGTAGGCTGCTGCCGATGCATCGGTGTACGTAACTCCTGCTTCGAGCAATTTTGTTTGCTGATGAAAATCTTGTTTTACACGCTCTTTAACGGCGCCTGTTTCAACCTTATTTAACTCTTTTGCACTTTTCCCATACATCTCTTTCCCATAGAAATCGTATAAGTATTCAGCCCGGTGATGGAAGAATTCGGTTGTAAAATCGGGTCCCATATAAGCACCCATTCCAAGCAATGTTCCCCAGTCCATAAGGTCAAATTCCTGAAAATAGCCTTTCCCTTCAACAACATCGTTGTAGGTGTAAAGTACCTCGCCCGAAACCGATTTTACCTCTTTGGCAATTGGTGGAACCTCCTTTTGCAGGTTAGCTGTGAAATAAATTAAAATAGCTACCATAAAGATAGCAATGAACCAAAAACTCGTATAGAGTCCTTTTTTGCTCATAAACTTGTCGAGTAATGTTTGTTTCATAATCGTTAATTATTAGAATTATTAGTAATAATATAAAAGTATATATTGAATGAATTTAAAACTTAAGTGCCTCATTACTTTTTAGTTCTGAAATGGTTGTAGTTGAGAGAAAGGTGATAAGTTGGTCGCGAATGGAGGCATATTTGTTGTGCAACGCACATGGATTGTCGTCGCTGCAACTGCTAAAACCTAAAATACATCCGCGGTATTTGTCTATTCCTTCAACCGCATCAATAATATCAGAGAGATAAATGCTGTCGGCATTCTTTGCAAAAGTATAGCCCCCGTCGCGCCCTTGCACACTTTTTACAAATCCTTTTTTCGACAGATTGGTCATTAGTCGCCGCAAATATTTGTCGGGAACATTTAATGTTTTAATGAGATAGTTTGCCGAAAAAATTTCTACGTCCGAGTTAATCATAAAACTCAGTATTCTTAATGCGTACTCCGATGTTTTTGATAGTCTCATAATTTAAATGCTACACGCAAGTGGTATTTAATACAAATGTAAATACTTTCATTAAAAAAACAAGTTTTAATGAGTTCGAATAATACCATTTGTACTATTTTTTCGGCACAAATAGTGCACGGTGAGTTTCGGTTAGCATCTTTTTTAGCGGGATATTCTTAGGAACTTTTGATAAATCGACTTTTGCAATGTTTTCATCAGTGGCAAACTTACCGGGCAACCAGTGGTCTTTTTCCTGAAAAAGATTGTATCGGTATTTCCCAAAATCTTCCATGTTGTAACATTTCCAGAGTTTCCGTAGTCGTAAAACCACCGGAATATTTATTCCCGACGGGTCGTCGAGAAGGTCGTACCCTTCGTAGTTGGCATATTTATCGGACTTGGTAAAACTATCGAGAATCTGTTTTGTTTTTTGTTCCGAACTGTTCCATGCCGCAGGGAAAATTCCTCTCATTTCGTTGAAATGTGCTTTTTGTGTCATTCCAAAAGTTAGCGTGTGAATTTCGTTGTTTTGTAGGCAGAAACGGGTATTCCACTGAATTGGAGTAAGTGGGAGAGTGGCCTCTTTTACTTTTTGCGGAGCATTAAAAAGGTGTCCTCCTTTATCGTTGGGTGAGATAATAAAAACGCCCATGTCTTTTTTATTTGCCAGTTTTACGGCGGGCAGGTTTCGCTGATTGAAATAGTAGTAATGAAGATTTACAAATTCGAAAAGCCCGGTTTCAATGCTTTTGGTAATTACTTCGAGCGGCGCATGAGTGCTAAATCCAACGTGTTTAATTATTCCCTCTTCTTTCATTCGCAGAAGCTCTTCAACGGCACCACCCGTTTTACACGATTCGTTAAAAAGGTTTTCGTTATTAATTCCATGCCACCCATAAAAATCGAAATAATCGGTTTTCAGTGCTTTTAATTGTTTTTCAACCATTTTTCGCATTTCGCCGGCAGTTAACGGATTCCCTTTTGTCATTAAATGATACGAGTTGCGGGGAATGGCGAGTTCGTTGTTTAATACTTGCCCGTAAACCGACTCGCTTTTTACGTAACCCCAGGCTGTTTCTATGTTATTTATTCCGGCATCGAAAGCCATTTTTACCGCGTTTATGCACTCTTCGAGTGTATCTTTAGGTATCTCTTCACGCGGCTCGTCCCAGCCATGTTTAAAGCGCATTCCGCCCAATGTAATTGCGCTTATATATTTCCCGGTCTTTCCAAACCGACGGTATTCCATCGTTGTTTTTCTATTTAAAACGGGTGCCATTTTTTCTGGTTTTACTTGTTCCACGCTTTTGTTAATGCTTTAAAGCAGGTTGCCGATAACTCCTCTTCGTTTACATTGCTTTTGTAATTCTCTATAAAATTTTGTGTTGACCCCCAAACGGTTTGCAACATACCCAAATATTTTGGTTTCATCTCTTTTGTGGCTCCTGCAATTAAGTTACGTAATAGTTTTTCTTGCTGAAGTGCATTGTTTGTATTTTTCCACGGACAGGTAAGTACCGATAATCCTTTTGCGGCAAAAAGTACGGCAGTTGGGTCGGGGCGTTCGTAATGCCAGTCGCAAATAACTACATCTTTCGGAATCATATCGATGGCGCGATAAGTGTTGTTGTAGCTGCCTTCCCAAAGTCCTATTCCTGTTGTTTTACCATCAATCAGCCGGTCGCCCCACATCCAAAGTTCTCGGTTTTGTATTTTTAAATGATTTCTTATTCGTGTTACTTCTTCTGCAAAAAGTTCAGCTTTGTCTCTTCCGCTGCAACGCGGGCACCTTTCGTAACCAATGTAAAAAACTTCGTCGAGGCCGGCATGAAAAGCATCGGTTTCAAAAACATTGCATATTTCATCTACTAAATCGAAAACTACATCGTGAACTTTGGGGTGCAACGGGCAGTAGCTTTTGCAATACAATCCGTCGGAATTCGGCCATTTGTATTTTTTGGGAAATTTAATGTCGGGGGTTTCATCAAATTCAGGATAAACTTCAAGTAACTTCCCCGGGGTACTTGCCCACGACTGATGCCCCAATAGATTAATTTGCGGAATTAACCGGATGTTATTTTTTCTACAAACGTTAACTAACTTTTTAATATCTTCTTTCGAAAGTGGGTCGTTGTCAATTAATTCAGGGTGCGATGTGTAGGCGTACCGGTAATCAATTCTTAATATTAGTAAGTTTACTCCGGCTGCTGACAAATCATTGTCGATAAAATCGACAAAACTGTTAACAAGCTTTCCCGAGGGGGCTGCCAGGCAAAGTCCACGATAACGATAGGGAGACTGTGCAGTAATTATGTGTGAAAAAAGAGAGGTTATAAGAACGATTAAAAAGACTCGTTTCATAGGCTTTAGTTCAATGTGGCTATTTATTTGCTAATAGGTTTATAGCTTCAGGTTGCAAAATAGTAAAAATTACTTTTTCCCTGTCAATTCTTTTATTACGTCAACTTCTGCTTGTTTGTAGGGAGTTCCATCTTTTCTAAAAATTTCGTGAAACCAAAGTGCAGGTTCCGAACCATCGGGAATTGGTTGTCCCCAGGCATATTTTGTATTTGTTTTTCCGGCTACCAATCCCCAGTTAATTGCCCCCACATTCTCCTTTTTTAGTAACGGCATGATGTTGCTAAAAAGACTATTAAAACGACGGGCCATGTATTCGGTGCAAACCAGAGGCCGGCCATATGTTTTTAGCGTATCAATAGCATGTTGATGATTTTTGGGGTTCGAGTAGTTGTGGTAGGTAACCACATCGGAATTTTCAAGTTGAATTTTGTTTAGCTCTTTCAGTTTATTGTTCCAGATGCCTGCCGAAAGTGGCTGCGAAGGGCGTATTTCCCAACCCCATTGAAATGCGTTCTTTAATAGTGGTATCGATTTGTTCTCGTAACCCGAGTTTCCGGGTTCGTTGTATAAATCCCAGAGAGCAATTCGTTGGTCGGCCTTAAATGTGGTGAGAATATCTTTTACATACTCTTCCAATTCAGCCATCAATTCAGGTTTTTCGAAGAGTAAATCTCCCGGGTCGCGTACCCACCCCGAGTTATGGACTCCCGGTTTGGGATTGGGTTGTTTTCCTGCTTTATATGTTGCATTCCAACAGTCGTCGAAAAATACAAAAATGGTTTTTATACCATGACTATCGGCAATTTTGAGGTATTCGTTCATGCGGTTTTTAAATCCCGTTTTATCAATTTCCCAGGCAAGATGATGCAAATAAACACGCATACAATTCATCCCGATATCTTCTGCCCATCCCAACTCTTTGTCTATTGTTTTGGGGTCGAACGACTCTTCTTGCCAGGTTTCGAGTTGATTAATTGCACTGCTGGGAATAAAATTGCACCCTCGCAACCAGCCGTTTTCGGTCTGCCAGGTTATTGCTTGCGATTTGCTCCATAATTTTTTTACGCTTTTATTATTTTTTGGCTGGCAGGAAACAAAAAGAACAAGAATTAAAATGGTTGATAATTGCTTCATTTTAGCTGTAATTTGTTTTTGATTGAAAGGTACGGAAAATTTGTATAAACAATATTTTGGGTTGAGTTTTACTCTTTCTTTTTGAAAATCGACCCGATTTTTCGAAGCAATTCATTAAAGGTGTCGTACTCTTCTTTAAACGAAAAACCAATTCCCTGCGTATATGGAGCAGTATCGTAAATTAAATCGTTATTGGAGCGATTAAAAGCTTTAAACATTATTTTTCCGCTGGGAACCAATTTTACCTTTATGTCGAAATCGCCAACAATTTGGCTACTGTTACTCGATTCGGGATTTACATTATTCCCGATATTTCCATTCAGAATTACACGGTCGTTAAAAATTTGTGTACTTAGGGCAAGTTCAATCTCGTCGTTTGTAATGCTGTTTCCCGGACGGTAGTTAAAGCCCACATCAACATTTTGGCTAATTTGCGAAAGCCAGTTACTTAATTGGTTCGAGAACAGCTCGCTGGCTGTATTTCCCAAAGCGTTGGGGTCGGAGGTGTTGTAGGTGCCACGTAAATATTCGGGCGTGTAAAATTTCCCCATTACAATAAGCGAAAGAATCTGCTTGTTCATCTCCTCCTCGGTGTTAATGTATTGTTGCAAAATCCCTTTTAACGATTCGTCTTCATCGGGGAAATCGATATTAAATTTAATTACCGGATTCACCAACTCTTCGGAGAGCAAAATTTCGCACTCTACCGGAATTCGCTGGTAAATATCTTCGCCCTTAATTAACGAGCTTTCCATCATTAAATCGTTCAGCGGGGCTTTTAGTTTGTAAACGGCTGTTATGTCAATAATGGCATTGTAAGGGTCGCCCGACCAAATAATTTTCCCTCCCGGATCAATAATAAATCGTTTGCTAAGCACATTTTTAAGAGTAAACAAGTATTCTCCCTTTGTAACCGTGTAGTCGCCCGAGAGAGAAATGTTATAATCTTTGTCCATTTTCAGCAAAAGAATTCCTTCGCCTTGTGCTTTTATAATATCGCCAATTTTTGAGTTGTATATTAGCTGCACTTTTGCGTCGGGGGTAACTTCGAAAGTAAAGGCCAGTGTAAACTCACTTTTTTCTTCCTCTTTTTCGAAGAAATAGTTTTTCTTTTTATCTGTTTTGTGGGTAACAAACTTAATGAAATCGTATTGTTCTACGGAACTTTCATACTCCATAGAGATGTTAAGATTCGTTCCTGACATGGTTGCAAAATTACCACCTAATGCAACTTTAAGCCCTTTCCCTGTTATTGTGAATTCCCCTTTGCAAAAGGCCTCTCCGTAAAATTGTTCATTGTCGGCCGGCGTGTTGTCCATTACCAGAATTTTTTTCGATTTTAGCGATAAATCATACACCATATTTTTAAAACTCTGATGAACAAGCGTTCCATCGAAAATACCGCTGTTGTTATGAATATCGGAAATGGCTATTTTATTAAAACGAATGGTGTCGGAACGAAAATAAACCGAGTCGTTAAACGTGTAATGAACTCTTGTATAGTCGATTGTTACCCCGGCATTTCTTGCCATAACTGCTCCGTTTAGTGAAATGTTATCGAAAGTGCCGCCAATTTTTACTTTCCCGGTAATGTCTCCTTCAAATCCGGAAAGATTGCTGGTAATAGCTGCTCCCAAAAGTTGCAGATTTAAACTGTCGGCATTTAATGTGTAATTAAGTTGGTTGGTTTTAGGATTATAAAACCCGTCGGCAAACAAATTTTTCTTCTTTCCGTTCGAAATGGTTAGCTTGCTATTAATCACATTTTCACTTGGGTTCCATTCGTTTAACAAGGAAATGTTACCAAACGTATGATCTTTAAATTTTAAACTATCGATAGCAATATCCGAAAGGAAAGTTACTTTCCCATATTTTCGCGAAGCATCAATTGTACCGTTAATAATTCCATTCAGAAAAACCTTTTTATGTAAATATTTTCCAAGGTAAGCCAAATCGATATTTTTAAATTTTAGCGAAAGTAAATCGGAACTGTTTTTTTGAATATCTCCATTAATAAAAATACTTTGGTTTTGATTGTGCAAATGAAAACTATCGATTGTAATCGATTCGGGTTTTATGGTTGCTCTAAAAGTATTCATATACCAGGCTGTGTCGGCAATATGAATGGTTGATGGAAATCCTTTTATTGTAATTTCGGGGAGTTGTGATGTGTCGGAAATGGCCAGCGACGATTGTAAATGGATGGTACTGGCCGATGTCGAATCGGGGTTGTTGCTCCAGTACAACACATTGTCTAACACATTGTCGGCGGCTAGCGACTCGATTGTGCAGTCGTAAATTTTATATCCGTTTCGGTGTTCAATCCGGCCAAAACGTACTTTCGAAGAGAACTGGTTGTTCTCTGTTTTGTTGTAAATAAAAATATTCTGAAACAGTAAATTTTTATAAACAAAACCGGGAATACTGCCTGCCAGTTTAAAGTCCGACGTTTCGGAATTGATATTTCCATAGAGCAAAAATGGAGTTTCGAATTTAAAATTGGGAGCAAATACTTTTGTAAAGTCATCGAGGTTTTTTGCATTTAACCGGTATGTAAAATCGTTTACCTGTTCAATTTTTGGTATATCGTATTTTACCGACGGGAAAAACTTTTTTATGTCGTTTTTCATTGCATACAGCAAACTCTGGAAATGATATTTTCCGTCAATTTCAATATCAAAATAGTCCGATGTAAGTGTTAACGATTTTACCGAATCGCCGGGAACCGATTTTAATTCAACTCCTTTAAAATCAATGCGTCCGTTTCTGTTTTGGTAATATCCGTTTTTTAATTTTAATATTCCTTTCAGGTTGTCTAATTTGTTTCCTGCGAAATTGGCATTCATAGTAAAGGCCATTTCGGCATCGGGAAAATTATCGCTTAAATTGAGGTTTCCGAGAAAAATTTTATCCAGTTCGAGATTAAAGTTGAAAACCGGTATTTTTGGATTTAAATCGAATTGGCCTAAAAAGGCAAATTGAAGATTTGGATCGTTTATGGCAATTAATCCGTCGAACATTTTTTCCGATAAGAGTCCTTCGAGTTTTATGTTCTTATATTCATAATCGTTAATATCTATTTTTGCAATATTCCCTTTAAAGAAACCAGATAATGACTGGTCTGTTTTATTAAAACTTCCGTCGGTTTTTCCTTTAAAAGTAACATTACCAAATATGGAGTCGTTTAGCAATTCACCTAAATTAAAATTGCTTGTCGAGATATTTCCCCGGTAGGTAATTATTCCGTTTTTATTTGGAATTAAGGAGAGGTCGGTGGTAAGGGTTCCCATTTTGCTTTCGAGTGTTCCAAAAGCAACAAAATCGGTTAAAAATCCGCTGAAATTACCGTTGAACCGTAATTTCCCGGCATTGTAAAACGATTCGGGAAATTCGATAAATTGAATGCCCGATTTTTTTGGTAACCGCATGTTCGAGATGTCGGTAAAAGTAGTTTCCGACTGTTTTAAGTCGAAAAAGAGGTACATTGTTTCCGGATTGTTAATTCCGTTGAGGTAGAAATCGAGAACGGCATGTGTGTTTTTTTCTGTTTTTAATACAATATTTTTTCCTTTTAAGTCGTCGATGTTTCCGTAAACCCGCCCCGAGATACTTACCGCATCATTCATTCCATGCAGCGACGGAATTAATTCGGAGAGTTCTAAAAAACTAATTTTCGATTTTTTTAATCGAAAGTCGATGTTGGTTTTTTTGCCAGCATTGTTTTTTAGCTGAACGTATAAATTTGAGTTATTAATCTCCGAATATTTACTTTTCATATTTAGGTTTTCGATAGCAATTGAATCGCCGGTTGCTGCAATATTTGCTGAAAACGTATTCAAAAACAGTTTTTTCCCGTCGTTAAAACTCAGACTGTTTATAGTAAAACGCATCGAGTTGGTATAATTTTCAAATCCCGAGATGTTTAAATCGAGGTCGAAAATATCGAAGTCGTCGTCTTTTTTTGTGGCAAAATTTTTATACGATATTCTGGTATTATTAAACCCAAATGTTTTACAGCTTATTTTCCAAAACTCTGATGTGTTTCCATCGGTTTGTAACGAATCGAGAAGGTATAGAAAGTTATAGCGGTTGGTCGAGTCGAGTTCAAGTTCAACTAAGCTGTTTTCGAAATTTAATTCGTTAATAATAATCCGGTGCTTTTTTATTTTTAACGAATCTAAGTTTGCCGAAATAAACTGAGTGTACAAGATTGTGTCGCTATGATTTCCTTCAACAAGTACATCGTTCAGAATTACTTTGTCGAAAAATTCGATATCAATCTTTCCAATTGAGATGGTTGCATTGAGTTGTGAGGAGAGCTTATCGGTAATTTTTTTTAATATAAAGGTTTGAACAACACTGCTTTGGATGGCAAAAAAACTCCCGGTTACTATGACAAAAATCACAGCAGCGATAATAATCGTTATTTTCCAGCCTTTTTTGATAATTTTGTATTTTTAAAAGTAACGAACTTAATCTTTTTCGATTAATTCGTTTGGGTGGTTTGCAATTTTTTGTTAACCGCCCGCTATTAATAACAGTGTCGTTAAACAGCTTCGATACATTTTAAATCGGTTGGTACTTAATTTTGGTAACCAAAGTGCGATTTTAAAATATCTGGTTATATAACGCAAAAAAGGGAATTGAGTTTTATGAGTAAGGGAAATATTACAATTTTAGGAATCGAGTCGTCGTGCGACGATACTTCGGCCGCAATTATTCGCGACGGGGTTATTTTGTCGAATGTGGTTGCCAGCCAGAAAGTTCACGAGGAGTACGGAGGTGTTGTGCCCGAACTGGCCTCGCGTGCACACCAGCAAAATATTATTCCGGTGGTCGACCTTGCCATAAAAAATGCAGGAATTGCAAAAAACGATATTAATGCAGTGGCATTTACCCGTGGCCCCGGATTGTTGGGGTCGTTGTTGGTGGGTACATCGTTTGCAAAAGGGTTTTCACTTGCTTCCGGAATTCCGTTAATCGATGTAAATCATTTGCAAGGGCACGTTTTGGCTCTGTTTATTAAAGAGAAAGGTGTATCGTTTAATCCGCCGAAATTTCCGTTTTTATCTCTGTTGGTTTCGGGCGGAAATTCGCAGATTATTCTTGTGCGAAGCCATCTGGAAATGGAAGTGATTGGCCAAACTATCGACGATGCAGCCGGCGAAGCTTTCGATAAATGTGCAAAAGTTATGGGGCTTCCATATCCCGGCGGGCCACATATCGACAGGTTGGCGAAAGAGGGCAATCCTCTGCGTTTCGAATTTTCGCGCCCGCGGGTTCCGGGGTTGAATTACAGCTTTAGCGGACTAAAAACAAACTTTCTCTACTTTTTACGCGATCGTATTAAAGAGAACGAAAACTTTGTTGAGCAGAATTTACCCGATTTATGTGCTTCTATTCAGCATACCATTGTCGAAATTTTGTTGAGTAAACTAAAACGTGCATCGAAAGAGACAGGAATAAAAGAGATTACAATTGCCGGCGGAGTTTCGGCTAACTCGGGGCTGCGAAATGCGTTAAAAACAAATGCCGAAAAATACCGTTGGAATCTGATTATTCCCAAGTTCGAATTTACCATGGATAATGCTGCAATGATTGCAATTACAGGTTATTACAAATATTTAAATAACGAATTTATAGGACAGAATGCAGTTCCGTTTGCCCGAACACAGTTATAGCTTTTTGTAAATATATTTTCAACCCAAATCTTTATAACGGGAAAATTTTATTTTGAGTTAAGTAATCGAGCACTTTATCAATGTTTTCTTCGTTCTGTTCGGGTTTAAAAACCAGTTTTGCATTGGTTGGTTTTTCGTATTCTAAATCAACTCCCGGTAGGTTTTTTGTTTTTCCTTCTTTTATTAAATTGTATAACTCGGGTTTATTGTTTTTGCAATAATCGAGCGAAGCATCCATATAAAACAGATGAAAACGCTCTTTCCCAATAATTTCGGAAATTTGCGTGCGTAACGATTGATTTCTCGAAATAAACGAGCAGATTGTTATAATACCCTGGTCGTTAAGTAAT